>CAYNNJ010000080.1:0-4076 GCA_964398755.1 uncultured Bdellovibrionales bacterium | reverse complement strand
ATACGCTTGGTAGTGCTTTTTCATGAGTTCAAAACTCTTGGTCGTTCCCCACGTCTCTTCAAACAGTTTCGTATGGGCGACTGCCGACTCGATCCGCTCTCGGACCGTTACTTTTTTATCCTTATTAAACAGCCAAGGATTGCCGAAGATGGCCCGACCGAACATAACACCATCTGACCCGGTCTCTGACACTTTCTCTTCGGCATCCACCATATCACGTGCATCACCATTCCCGAGGATGAGCGTCCCTGATCCGCGAGCAATCTCCACTGCTCGCTTGATCCGTTCCCACCGCGCCGGGACTTTCGACATTTCTTTTTTGGTCCGAGCATGGACGGTAATGACGGCCGGCTTGGCGAAGAGAAGGGCTGGCAGCCACTCTTCCAGGTTGTCTTCATTGAATCCTAAACGAGTCTTCACAGAAATCGGCAGTTCTTTCCCTGCTTCTATAGTTCCCTCGCGCGCGGCCACAATGAGTTTTTGGGCCAATACCGGATCCTTCATGCAAGCAGCTCCCGCCCCTTGCTTCATCACGTTCTTATCGGGACAGCCCATATTGATATCGATGCCATCAAACCCAAGCTCAGCGCACAGTCTGGCAGCTTCCCGCATATTCTCGGGATTACTCGTAAAGAGTTGCGCCACAATCGGGCGTTCGGCCTCGGAAAATTTGAGATCCCGTATGAGCGCCGCGCGTCCCTTCGGATGACACAATCCGTCAGCCGACACAAACTCGGTCCAGATGACGGCTGGTTTACTGTGCTTCACAATATGAGCACGAAATACAGCGTCCGTCACATTGGCAAGTGGCGCCAGGACAAAAATCGGCCTCTTCAGTTGTCCCCAAAATCCTAAGAATGGTTCCATGTTGATATGAGAGCGTAACGAAAACAGTCTACTGTGTTTAGGTAAAAAAAGAAACCCCTTGGAGCCGAGGTTCTCGGACGGCGGGGTCATAGACTAGCACGGAAAGATGAGGTCGGTCTCAGTCCAGGGACGTAGCTCGAGAAAAGACATCACCTGAATGGGCCAGTAGTCGTACTCTTGAGTCTCTCCTTCCCGAAGAGCCACCAAAAACTTCTGGCCAGCACCGACATAGTTTGGGCGCACGGAGAGAAGTGAGTACTCCAAACCCTTACCCTCAAGTCGAATAATGGCTGGTCTGTAGTCTGGCAAGAGACGAAACACCATCGCCTCCCCATTCTTCCAGATTTCGTCATCGAGCATGGCAGTGGGCAGTATCCAGTACTCATCCAGGCGATGACGATACAAACCTACCATACCAATCCCGAGTTCCTGAAGCAGGAAGCCCGGGCTCTCATTGAGCTCAAACAGAGCATTCCTGTCATTCATGTATTCCTCCAGGTTGGGTCTCTCACTTGTACCAAATATCGCTCCACTTGTCTAACTCACGCCTCCCATTTGACAGCCCGGGTGTTCCCTGGTATTCTAAATCAGACAAATTTAGTCCGATATATGAAAATCTCAAGGAAATCCTACTATGGCTTGCGAGCGATATTGGCTCTCGCTCAGGCAGACAAGCCCCTCTCGATTCATGCTCTGGCTCTTACCGAGCACCTCCCTGAGGGCTACCTCGAAAAAATCCTCCAAAATCTTCGCAAAGGAGGGCTGGTAGAAGCCAAAAAGGGAACTGCTGGAGGCTATTCTCTAGCGAGAACAAAAGAGAGTATCAATGTCTGGGAGGTCCTCCGAATCCTCGATGGTCCGATGAAACCCTTTATGCCCCCTATCAAAGGAGAGCTCCCCTGTTTCCAGCCCAGTCACTGTCAGACGAACGAAGTATGGCGTAAACTCGAATCTGAAATTGAAACGTCACTCTCACAGGTGACTCTCTCTAGTCTTTTACCCAATCATACGCCCCACCACTAACCCTATGCTCACCCTCACTCATCTCAGTGCTTCGATCGGCGACAAAGAGATCCTCCATGATCTCTCCTTTACCTTTGAACCCGGAAAAACCTATGCCCTCATGGGCCCCAACGGCTCAGGCAAGTCGACCCTCGCCTCCGCCATCATGGGTCATCCGAATATTGTGACGCCACCAACGTCGCAGGTGCTCATGGGAACCGAGGATATCAAGCCCCTCACCCCGGACGAACGCTCACGCTTGGGCATTTTTCTTTCGTTTCAAACACCGCTTGAGATCCCTGGGGTTTCTGTATTTGACCTGCTTCGGATCGCCCTCGAAAAAAAGATGGATCCGGTCATGATGCACCAACAGGTCAAAATGTACGCCAAGGAACTCCACATCAAAGACGAGCTCTTGAAGCGCTCCCTCAATGTCGGCTTTTCTGGTGGAGAAAAGAAAAAGCTTGAAGCCCTCCAGGCCGTGATGCTGGCACCCCAGTTTGCGCTCTTTGATGAAATTGATACCGGCGTTGATGTCGATGCCTTAAAGTCGATTGCGACCTTCCTCAAAAAGCACCTCCCGAAAACAACAACTCTCGTCTTTATTACTCACTCGACACAGCTCCTCACCTACGTGAAGCCCGATATGGTGCTCGTCATGAAGGACGGGACCCTCGTGAAAACCGGTGGTGCCGAACTCGCCAAAGAAATCGAGACTCATGGATTCGAAACACTCTAATATCATGTCGACCACTCCCAAGGACTCCCTCGATCTCGATGACTACAAGTATGGATTCTCCATGCCCAATGTCTCTGTTCATCGTACCAAAACCGGCATCAGTCCTGAGGTTGTAAGCGAGATTTCGGCCGTGAAGGGCGAGGCCGCATGGATGCGAGATGTACGGTTGCGCGCGTATCAGATTTTTACCGAGAAGCCCCTCCCAACGTGGGGCGCCAATCTCCTCCCGATTGATTTTGACGCCATCACCTACTACTTGAAGGCAACCGACGCTCAGGCCAACTCATGGGAAGACCTGCCACAGGAAATCAAAAACACCTACGACAAAATCGGTGTCCCCGAGGCCGAGAAAAAGTTCTTGGCGGGCGTCTCCGCTCAGTACGAATCCGAAGTAGTCTACGAAAGCGTCAATCGTGAACTCGATCGGCTGGGGGTCATTTTCTGCGACATGGATACGGCAGTCAAGAAATATCCGGAATTAGTCCGCGAATACTTTGGCACGCTCATCCCACCCCAGGACAACAAGTTTGCTGCCCTCAACACGGCCGTCTGGTCCGGGGGCTCCTTTGTCTATGTCCCCAAGGGGGTACGAGTCGATCTCCCCCTCCAGGCTTATTTCCGCATCAACGCCGAGGCATTTGGACAGTTCGAACGAACACTCATCATCGCCGAAGAAGGGAGCTACGTCCACTATATCGAAGGTTGTACCGCCCCTATCTATACCACCTCATCACTCCACTCGGCGGTCGTTGAAATCTTTGTCAAAAAAAATGCCCGCGTCCGTTACACCACCGTCCAAAACTGGAGCAAGAATATCTACAACCTGGTAACCAAACGTGCCCGGGCTGAAGAAAACGCCGTCATGGAATGGATTGACTGTAACATCGGGAGTGGCGTCACCATGAAGTACCCCGCCGTCTACCTCGCCGGTCGCGGTGCCCGGGGCGAAGTCCTCTCGATCGCCTATGCCGGGAAGGACCAGCACCAGGATGCCGGAGCCAAGATGGTCCATCTCGCTCCAGACACGACGTCTCGAGTGGTATCCAAATCGATCGCCAAGGATGGTGGTCGCACCTCGTACCGAGGACTCGTCCATATCGCAGAGAGCGCCACCAATGCCAAGGCATCGGTCGTTTGCGATGCCCTCCTCTTGGATGACATTTCCCGCTCCGATACCTACCCCACTCTGCGGGTCCATGATGAGTCGGCCGAAATCACTCATGAGGCCACCGTGGAACGAATCGGTGAAGACAAACTCTTCTACCTCACCTCCCGTGGTATCACCGTAGGCGATGCCGAAGGACTCCTCGTCAATGGCTTCATCGACCCGGTGGTGAAAGAAATCCCCCTCGAATACTCTATTGAATTAAACAGACTGATTAACCACGAAATGAAAGGCTCAATCGGCTAACGCTATGAAATTCCGCGATATCACCAACGACCACGAAACTCACTACCGACTCGGCGC
>CAYNNJ010000079.1:0-4179 GCA_964398755.1 uncultured Bdellovibrionales bacterium | reverse complement strand
CATCTACCGGGAGGTTTTGTTTATCAAGGCCTTCTGTCTCCTCTGCTTTATCTGCACCCTCATCATTATCTCGATTTTCTTTCTTTCGCTCTCTCTTCTCCGTGAGGCAAAGCGCCCTGCACTCACCCCGACTCCCTAAGTATGTTTGGTCTTTCCACTGAGGAACTCGCAGTATTTCGAGCACTCTCCACGCCAGAAAAGATTCAGGACTTCCTGGATGGGTTTCCGAGTAACCTCTCCCGCTACAGTGAATCGTGTTCCTCGCCCCGCATGGCCCTCAGGAAGGGTCGGGCCCACTGTATTGAGGGAGCGTTTCTCGCGGCGACCGCCCTCTGGCTCCATGGCGAGCGTCCTATCCTCATGGATCTCAAGGCGATGGACCCGGACTCGGATCATGTGGTGACTCTTTTCAAGCGGGATGGCTACTGGGGTGCTATCAGTAAAAGCAATCATCCGGTGCTCCGCTACCGTGACCCGATTTATCGGACGCTTCGGGAACTCGCTCTCTCGTACTTCCATGAGTATGTCTATGTACAGACTGGCGAGAAGACCCTCCGGAGCTATTCTCGGCCTTTTTCACTCAAGCGCTTTGGGACGGACTGGATTACTTCTGAGGAACACCTTTGGGACATAGCGCTCGCGCTCGATGAATCGCCCCACTCTCCCCTGATTACCAAAGAGCAGGAGAAGTGCCTCAGGAAAGCGACCGATGTAGAGCGTCAGGCAGGACGGCTCAAGGAATGGGATCGTTCTGACCCCCGTACGTAAGGATAGAGAAAAGTCCTTTAGATAAGCCAAGAATACCAGTTATATACCGGTATTTTGCTTTATATAAGCCACGGAGCACAGTTTTCCTATTGACCCCGTCACCCTGCTACAAGCATCTCTTTTTGAGCGATTTACAATCTGTGGCGACTTCGTCTTATGCTTTATATAAAGCAAAAGAGGTACATACTAATGGGTGACTAGGGTTGACTAAAATTAAAAAGTGTGCTAATATGTGTAGTTAGCTTAAGAGTTTACCCGCCGTAGGCGAGTTTACTGGAGGCTAGCCCGGCACCCTTTCGAGGGCCACGGCTTATCCTAAGAACATACTATGGGTGAACGAAAAGGCTTTCTTTTCGCGATAGTAGTACTCGGTGCTTTTTTGACCATGAATACAGCCCAGGCGGCTGAAGTCTCACTCGAGATCCCAGTAATCCCTGGTTATGACTACCAGAATGACCCGTATCTCCTCGAGTGGACCTTTACGCTCGAAGATAAAGAGAAGCAAGCCACTGTTCCAGTCGCAGAGATGAGTCGAGAGGACAAGATGCTCGCTCGTTGGAAAGAAAAGCAGGCTCATCTTTGGAAGAATCTCCCGACTGATCCCTTTATCATCAATGCTTCGGCTTATACCGCCGCCGCTGATGAATGTGGGAAGTCTGATGGTATTACTGCTTCGGGTATCAAAGTTACAGAAAAGCGTACCCTCGCCTGTCCCCCAGCCTTTCCTTTTGGTACCAAGATTGCCATTGAGGGAATGGGTGAGTACCGCTGTGAAGACCGTGGTGGTGCCATCAAGGGAAACAAAATTGATATCTACATGGAGACCAAGAGTGAGGCGTTCTCATTCGGTCGCCGTAACCTCACCGCTAAGGTGATACAATAACAGTAGTGTGAGTGTGGGGAGTCTCGAGTGCAAACTCACGACTCCCCTCCTCCATTGGGACTCTGATACTTTTCGGGATTCGAATGGAGGAAAGTTCCTTCGACACTGCCAGAAAGGGCAATCATGGACGAATTTGTAGGTATTCGGGTCGCCGGCGGATTGTTCGTCCTGACCTTGGTCATCGCCTTGCTGGTCTACCGGCGGAGCGAGAAGAAGCGGAAAGCGAGTAGCTTCTTTTCCTCAGATTTCCGAGGCATTTTCCTCGGAGCTGAAATTCCTCTGGGTGTGGCGATAGTTGCGGTCGGCCTCATGGCTGATCTGTACGTCACCAATCGGGTGGTTGCCTTGGCCTTGCTGGTCGCCGGCACCGTCGGTCAGTACTACTTGCACGAGCGGGTCATCCGGTGGGCACATCAGCAAGCAACCAGAGATCGAGTGGCAAAGGTAAAGGGAAGGCGTCTACGCCGTCACCAGCGTGCGGAGGCGTAGACGACGGGGGCTTGGCAGGAACAACTGCCAGCCCCTTTCAAATTTCTGTAACACTTTTATTGATCACGTCGTTCGCGAACGACGTTGATTGACGCTCCCCTCCCTATTTGCTAGGCTTTGGAAGTACTTCTTGAGATAATATGGTCGCGTGGCCGAGTGGTTAGGCACGGGTCTGCAAAACCCTTTACTCCGGTTCAATTCCGGACGCGACCTCACACAATTGCCGCGGTGGCGGAATGGTATACGCAGAGGACTTAAAATCCTCGGGCTGAAAAGTCATGAGAGTTCGAGTCTCTCCCGCGGCACATGAAACAGAGTTCACTAGAGCACGTCATCCCTGCTCGCCCCATCCCTTTTCTCCGATTTATTAGTCGGCCATTTTGGCAGTATGCCGTGGCCACGTTTTTCTTTGTGACCATGGCGCAGGGACTCTCGATCGGACTTCCCTTCGTGCTCAAGCTTTTGATTGATGCCCTGTCACACGCCCCCGATGTCGAGGCGCTGACCCAAGCCCTCTTTCGTTACGGGGCACTCTACGTCATTTTGGCGACCGCTATGTTTATGGCCTGGCGGGCGAGTGGTTTTTGTGGGATCAACTGGCTCGCTCTTTCCAAAGCGTACTCGTTTCGCATTCTCTACGACTACATCGCGCTCCATAGTTATACCTACTTCTCCAATCGTTTTGCTGGGGCTATTGCCAACAAGATTTCTCACGCGTCGGATGGTGCTGATGATCTCATGGAAGATATCGTTTGGCACTACTACCCGTCAGCGCTCTCACTCCTCGGTACGGGCGTTCTTCTCTATATTACGGACCAACGTCTGGCATTCGTCTTTCTCGTTCTCGCTATCGTGCTTGTTTTCTTGAATATCATTCTCGTCAAACGACGTCGACCACTTATTGTGGCGTACGCTGAGGCGTCGTCACTCCTCCGTGGGGTCGGGGTTGATCTTGTTACCAATATGACGTCGGTTCGGCAGTTCGATCGACGGGCGTTTGAGCAGAAGCGTCTCGATGGCTACATCGATGATCGTACAGAAAAGGATATCGCTCGGGACCGTTCGCAGGAGTTTGGTCTCCTCATCAACAACACCCTCGTCGTCATTGCCATCATCGTAATGATGTTCATCTTGGCCCGCGGCGTGATGGCCGGACTCCTCACTGCGGGAGATGTGGTTCTAGTTGTTTCACTCATCTGGAGCACTTCGTATCAGCTCATTTTTATCGGCAATATGCTCAATGGATTCATTCGGGTGTACAGCGAGATCGAAGAGGGACTCACGGAAACGCTGGTTCCTCATGACATCGTTGATGTTCCTGGTGCGCGACCACTGACGGTACCAGAGGGACGCATCGTCTGGCAGGACGTCGTCTTTCGCTACGATACCAACACCGTGCTAGATCAGTTCAACCTCGATATTGCACCTGGTCAACGTCTCGGCCTCGTGGGTTCGAGTGGTGCTGGCAAGTCGACATTTGTCTCGCTTCTTTTGCGACAGCACGAGTTAAACGGGGGCGCCATTCTCATTGATGATCAGAATATTAGTGGAGTGACTCAGGATTCTCTCCGTACCATGATTGCCGTAGTGCCACAGGAACCCGCCCTCTTTCATCGCACGATTCGGGAGAATATTGCTTACGGCAAACCTGAGGCGACGGAAGAAGAAATTATTGCGGTGGCTAAGAAAGCTGAGGCCCATGACTTTATTAGTACGCTCCCCCAGGGCTACGACACTCTCGTTGGTGAGCGAGGAGTCAAACTCTCTGGAGGTCAGCGTCAGCGTATCGCTATTGCTCGGGCGATGCTCAAGAATGCTCCTATCCTTATCCTCGATGAGGCCACAAGTGCCCTCGATAGCGAGAGTGAACTAGCCATCCAAAAGGCCTTGCATGAATTGATGGCCGGAAAGACGGTGATCGCCATTGCCCACCGGCTCTCAACTCTCCGGGAAATGGATCGGATTATCGTGCTCGATCGAGGCACGATTCGTGAGGACGGAACTCATGATGAACTCTCGCGAAGGGGTGATCTTTACGC
>CAYNNJ010000078.1:0-4193 GCA_964398755.1 uncultured Bdellovibrionales bacterium | reverse complement strand
GTGATTATCCGTCAGATGATGTCACGTATCCGCGTGGCTGATCCGGGTGATACACTCCTCCTCCCAGGTGATATCGTGGAAAAGGACCAGTTCCTCGAGGCAAACGTTGAGACCAAGGCCAAGAACGGTCGCGAAGCCGTGGGAGAATCCATGGTCCTCGGGATCACCAAAGTGGCTCTCTCAACCGAATCCTTCCTCTCGGCAGCATCCTTTATGGAGACCGCTCGGGTGCTCATCAACGCTGCGGTAGCAGGCAAGGAAGACCGCCTGCGTGGACTCAAGGAAAACGTTATCATCGGTCGTCTCATCCCCGCTGGTACCGGGTACCGAGGCCTCGATGTCAACAAGGAAGACTAGTCGGCTCTGTCGAAGTCTTCACAAAACACCCTCTGTACAAGGGGGTGTTTTTGTGCTATAATGGACAGCAAAGAGGTAAGTAACTCACTCATAGCTCATGTCTCGAGAAAATATCCAGATTTCGTGATGAAAATCATGAAAAGTGAGGAGGGCTAATATCATTAACCCGACGAGCTTTGAGTGGTTTTCAGCCGAAATATGGACATTTTATGAGACAAGTGACTTTCTTTTCTTGAGAGCGAGCGTTGAGATGTGAGTGAGTTACTCAAAAAAAACACGGGTCGAAAGGCCTGTTTTTCTTTTTGAAAATGAGAAAAAGGGGATATACTGGAGACAAAGTAAATACAGAAGACAAATAACAAATCCTATGAGCAGATTTGAAACACCAGCAGTTGATATTGATCTCGATGCTCTCGAGGATACGGCGTCCGCGGAGAAGAAGGCTGGAGCGCCTGTCGCTATTCAAGAAAGAAATCAGGAGATGACCCCCGCTGAACGCCTTGTCTCTGAAATGGCCAAACAGCGGGAGTACATCTCAAAGCGAGCTATTTTTCTGGATCTCCAAGAGAGAATACAGAAGTTGTCACTCCCAAATTTGGATCGGGTGTCGGCGGTATTGCCACCAGAGGTGACGTCTTTGGCGGAGGAGGCAGCAGATAGTCTTCAGATGCTTTCATTTTATAGGACTCTCGATAGAGCACGACTGGTAAAAGAACTCGAATCCATGATAAAGGGTCATCATCTGGATGGTGAGGTGAGACGTTTGAATGATTTGATACTTCAGTCAGAGGCAAGTGTCGCAAAACTGAAAGAGGCAGAAGCAATTAAACAAGCGAGTGAGCGAGCAGCGACCAATGATTTCGTGAGGGCCCAACAATTAGTCGATGATTTCCGAAAAGAAGGCAAAAGTAACGGTCAGATGACAGCCATGCCTGAAATTCCTAAAATACCAGAAAAAAGGAGCTTGCTTAATCGGGTAAGAGGAATCATTTAGTAGCACTACTCTAGGACCATTTCTCCCGTGCTATAATAGGGCTATTATCGGTTGGTTAAGAAAAAATATGGGACGAAAGAAAAAAACACCAGGCAAAAAAGAGGGGAGTGAAGACGAGGGGTTCAACTGGGAAGAAATACTCCATAGCGATGCCAAACGGAGCATCGCTGCGGTTTTTTTGTTTGCGCTCGCGATCCTCTTTTTACTCGGGTATTTTGACGCCGCCGGTGTATTGGGCAAGTGGCTCGACCAGGTCCTGGGGATGCTCCTTGGGTTCGGCAAATGGCTCCTCCCGCTCGTACTCCTCGCGGCTGCGCTCATGTTTCTCAAACGCCGGACGACGACCCTCGCTGACGCGGTCAAGTTTGTGGGTCTCACCGTCGGATTTGTCTCGCTTCTCGGGCTCCTTCATCTCTATAGTGGTGATACGACCAAGGAAATGATGAAAGTGGCCGAAGACGGAGGTGGTGGAGGGTATGTCGGTTTTGGACTTGCTTATCTCCTCCTTACGTTTACCGGGATGATTGCTGGGACGATCGTGAGTATCGCCCTTTTTGCGGTCGGGATGATTGCTGCTTTCAATGTGTCACTTGTCCAGACGTTTGAAAAAGCGAGGGCTCGATTTGAGAAGCAAGATGAGGGGGATGAAGTGGAAGAAGTGACACTTGCTTCTGAAGGAGATATGGAAGATGCTCCATCAGTAGCGCCACTCCTTTCCTCTCCCTTGGCCGATGAGGAACCCGTTCCGCCGGTAGTCGATCGTGCGCTCAAGGAGAACAATATCGAAAAGATTGAATTTCATGGTGAAGAACCAGTGAAAGAAACGACCGAAGAGTCCGAAGAAGAAATGGTGACGGTACCGGCTTTTATCCGACCGAAACGATCGCTTCGGAAGCGGGCGTATCAGTGGGAACTTCCTCCGGTAGACCTCTTGGAATCAACGAGTGGTCAAGCGGTGGGAGGAGACACGGAGCGGAACAAGCATATTATTCAGAGTACCCTCAAGCACTTTGGTATCGACGTGGAACCAGGCGAGGTCCGTATTGGTCCCACGGTGACTCAGTACACCTTTCGCCCGGCTTTTGGTGTGAAATTGACGCGCATCACGGCGCTTAACAGCGACCTCGCCCTTGCGCTTGCTGCCAAGTCGATCCGTATCGAGGCGCCAATCCCTGGACAGTCCCTCATTGGTATCGAGGTACCGAACCAGTCGGTCGCCACGGTCCGGCTCAAGGCCGTGCTTGAAAGTGAAGAGTGGAAGAAACGCCGCTCGGATCTGATGGTCGTCCTCGGGGAAGATGTCGCGGGCAATCATATCTTTGCTGATCTTGCCAAGATGCCTCACGTCCTCATTGCCGGACGCACTGGTTCCGGGAAGAGTGTGTGTATGAACACGTTCCTCCTCTCGCTTCTGTATCAGAATTCTCCAGAGGACCTCCAGCTCATTCTGGTCGACCCGAAGCGGGTATCGTTTTCCCGTTATCGAGGGGTACCTCATTTGAAGACGCCGGTTATCGTGGAAAACAAAAAAGTGGTGAACGTCCTCCGTTGGGCAGCTGGACAGATGGATCACCGGTACAAGGTGCTGGAAGAAGCACGGGTCCAAGACATTGAGAACTACCATGAGCTCATGGAAAAGGGCGAAAAACGTCGTATTGTTGATGCCGAAACCGGTCGGGTGATCGAAGAGGCACTCCCACCGATGCCGTATATCGTAATCATGATCGATGAAATGGCCGACCTCATGGCGACGCATGGCAAAGAAGTTGAGTCTCTGGTGGTTCGATTGGCATCGCTTTCGCGTGCCGTCGGGATTCATCTCGTCTTGGCCACCCAGCGTCCGGAAGCGACCGTTATCACTGGGCTCATCAAGGCCAATATTCCAGCGCGTATTTCGTTTCAGTTGAAGAGTCAGATCGACTCTCGCACGATTCTTGATACCGGTGGGGCGGAGAAGCTCCTTGGGAATGGTGACATGCTCTATTCAGCCGCCGATGGCAAGGAGATGAAGCGTATCCAGGGTGTCTTTGTTTCAGATGATGAAGTAAAGCGTGTGACGTCGTTCCTCGAGAAGCAAAAAGAAGCCCGGGGAGAAGATGATCCGGAGGATGATCTCGGTGAAGAAGAACCGGACGGTATTACGCTCGCGATGGATGCCATGGATGAGGGATCGAAACAAGATGACCTCTACGATGAAGTGAAGCGGATTGTGATTCAGTCCGGTCGCGCCTCGACCACGAATCTCCAGACGACATTCGGTATTGGATATCCGCGGGCGGCTCGCCTCATGCATCTCCTCGAGGAGAACGGGGTGATCGGGGTGGTCGATGGCAAGAAAAAGGTACTCCTCGGCAAGGCCGATGGCGATACCCCTACCGTGGAATCAGAGGAGAAAGAGTACGGGGATGACCCACTCGCCGACCAGGCCGAACGTGACAAATGGCAGGCGTAAAATGACAGAAAAAGCCTCTCCGTGAGGCTTTTTTCTTTTGTTTGAGGGACTTTCTCGCAGATGCTATACTAGCGTATATGGTGCAATCTGGATTTACAAGAAAGAAAGTAGAGTCGCTCACACTGGGTGAAAAGCTCCGCAAACTGCGGATGGATTTTCGCATGAGTCTCCAGGATGTTTCCAAAGCTACCCGCATTCAGTCGAAGTACCTCGAGGCGCTTGAAAACGGTGCCTATGAACTCCTCCCGGCCGATGTCTATGTGAGGGGGTTTCTCCGGAGCTACGCTCGTTACCTCAATGTCGACGAAGAGGCCCTGGTTAAGCTCTACGAACGCGAACGAAACATCAAGGAAAACCTCGGCCAGGATCACTCACGTCCCAGCTCACACG
>CAYNNJ010000077.1:0-4201 GCA_964398755.1 uncultured Bdellovibrionales bacterium | reverse complement strand
CTTGTCGAGGGTCGGAAACACAGCGAGTACTTCACCCTGAATACCCTTGCTCTTGCCGGTCATCACCTGTACTGTGTCGCCTTTCTTGATCTTCATAAGTGTATGGAAAACGTGATACTTTTACAGGACTTCCGGTGCGAGCGAAACAATCTTGGCGAACCCCTTTTCACGGAGCTCCCGAGCCACCGGACCAAAGATACGAGTCCCCTTCGGGTCAATCAGGTTGGTATCGAGGATGACTGCAGCGTTCTCGTCGAAACGGATATAGGAATTGTCCTTGCGTCGATACTCTTTAACCTGGCGCACGATGACGGCTTTTACCTTGTCACCCTTCTTCACCATGCCACGAGGCTCAGCCACCTTGACCGATGCCACAACAATATCACCAAGCCCCGCGTAACGACGACGGGTCCCGCCGAGCACCTTGAAACATTCGATGACTTTGGCACCGGTGTTATCAGCAACTCTTAATCTGGATTCTGCTTGGATCATAGTAACGACGTTTTAGTAAAAACTCTTTAGGCGATGATGGTGTGACGCTTGTCCTTGCTCACCGGACGGCATTCGATAAACTGTACCGTCGAACCGAGTGCGTAGGCTTTACTATCTTCCACGTGCACCTTGTACTTCTTGGAAGAGCGGTACTGCTTCTGGTACTTCGGATGAGCCTTGATGGTATCAACCTTCACGACGATGGTCTTTTCCATAGCGTTGCTCGTCACCACGCCTTTCATGGTCGGGGCCTTGCTCACTTTCTTGGTTGTTTCGGTGGTCTTCATAGGATATGATTGGCTACTTGGTAACTTCCACGGTGGCGACCTCCTCGACCTCGGCAAGCTTTTCAATCGTCAGGAGACGGGCGATATCTTTCTTCATTTTACGGTAGTCGCCGTGATTCTTCGCTTCGCGGGTCGACAAATCAAAACGGAGTTTCCGCATTTTGTCAGAGAGCTCAACGAGAGCCTTCTCCCGCTCTGCTTTAGATTTTTCTCGCCATTCACGTGCTTTCATAAAACTGTTTTCAAAATTGGACTACTGCTTGACGATAAACTTGGTTTTGATCGCCAGCTTGTACGCTGCGAGGCTCATCGCCTTTTCGGCTGCTACCCGGGAAATACCATCGAGTTCAAACAACACCTTACCAGCCTCCACTTTGGCTACAAAATGGTCGACACTTCCCTTTCCTTTACCCATCGGAGTTTGTTCTCCCTTCTTAGTCATCGGTTTGTCAGGAAAGACACGAATCCACACTTTACCGCCGCGCTGGATAGATCGAGTCATGGCCCGGCGAGCGGCTTCAATCTGACGAGCAGAGATGAGACCCTCTTCCATTGCCTTGAGTCCGAAACTTCCAAAGCTCACGTTGGTTCCGGACGTCGCAGGCTTGCCAGACCAGCCTCCACGCTGGACCTTGCGATGCTTTACTTTTCTTGGCATTAACAGCATAGGCGTCTATTATTCGGCAGTACTAAATTTTTCTCCCTTGTAAATCCAGGTCTTGATACCAATCACTCCGTAGGTCGTCCGAGCCTCTGTGCGGGCAAAATCGATGTCGGCGCGCAGGGTATGAAGAGGAATCTTGCCACGAGAGAGCCATTCACGACGAGACATTTCGGCTCCGCCGAGACGACCCGAGATTTCGATTTTTACTCCCTGAGCTTCTTTGTTCCCTTCTACCTGATCGAGCATTCCCTTCAAAACCCGACGGAACGGCATACGCTTTTCCAATTGTTCAGCCACCTGCTGACCAACGAGCATGGCATTAAGTTCCGCGTTTTTCACTTCTTGGACATCTACCTTGAGTTCCATCTTCTGGCCGGCAAAGAAACGCTTCTTGATCACACGAGAGAGGTCCTCAATACCTGTACCGCCACGACCGATGAGGACACCAGGGCGAGAGGTATGGATAGCGAGGCGCACGACGTTGGCGGAACGCTCGATAGTAACGCTCGCGATGGCCGCGGCCTTCCATTTGGTCGTGATGAACTGACGGATCTCTACGTCCTTTCTCAGTTGCTCCCGGTAAATCTTCTTACTTCCGAACCAGCGTGATTGCCAGTTGGTTGTGATACCGAGACGGATGCCAGTTGGGTGAACTTTATTGCCCATATTGCTTTACGTGTGCTTTAGTTTACGAGGATTTCCGTTGAAACATCTTCTTCACTACCTTGCCTCCTACCGGCTTCTCGCCCCGAAGCTTTTCTTTCTTCTGTTCCGGTTTGATCGGCTGGACGGTTCCCTTCTCATCTTTCTTTTCTTCTTCCGGTTCGATGGAGACGGCCTTTGGTGTCGGTTGTTTCTTTTCGGTTCGGTTCTTCCCTTCGATACGCTCCTCAAGGATAATCATGATGTTCGAACCACGACGGATGAGCGGTGTCGCTCGACCGAAAGCGCGAGGCAACCAACGCTCGAGGCGGAGACCATCACCCACTCTGATAGACTGGATATAGAGGTTGTCCGCATCAAGGCCAAAGTTGTTCGTTGCGTTAGCGATGGCGCTTCCAAGGAGAGTTTCCAGGGGCTTCGCTGACTTCTTCACCTGCTTCGAAAGCTGGATGAGCGCTTCACGCGTATCCACACCAACCAAGGCATGGGTAAGCAAGCGAACTTTGCGCGGGGCGATACGGAGATTGTTGAGGGTTGCGTGTACTTTCATAGTTTCATTTACTTCTTGGCACCGGGAGCGGCTGTGGCAGCCTTAGCGGCTTTGGCAGCATCGAGTTCACGTTGCTTGGCGGCGATTTCAATTTCCTTCTGCATCTTTCCACCGTGACGACGGAACGTGCGAGTGGCCGCAAATTCTCCGAGACGATGCCCTACCATTTCTTCAGTCGTAAATACCGGGATGAAATCCTTGCCGTTGTGCACACCAAAGGTAAACCCTACCATCTCCGGAGAGATGACGCAAGCACGCGACCAGGTCTTGATGACCTCGCGATCACCGAGCTTTTTCCCTTCGAGCTTTTTGAGAACTCGTGGGTCGACGTATGGACCTTTTTTGAGACTTCGTGACATAGATTTCTTCTTGAGAATGGAATACTATTTCTTGGCGCGACGACGGACGATGTACTTGTTGCTCTGGTTCTTCCGACTGCGGGTCTTCTTACCGAGTGCCGGCTTACCCCATGGCGTCTTCGGATGCATACCAATCGGCTGACGTCCTTCTCCACCACCGTGTGGATGATCTACTGGGTTCATCGCACTTCCACGAACGTGTGGACGACGATTCTTCCAACGACTCCGACCGGCCTTACCGATACGCTCGGCACTGTGTTCAAAGTTACTGACCTGACCGAGGGTCGCGTAGCACTCCTTGCTCACCAGGCGAATTTCACCGGAAGCGAGTTTGACCTGAGCCATCGGACCATCAAGCGCCATAAGGACTGCCTGCGAACCGGCGCTCCGGACAATCTGACCACCTTTTCCAATCTTGAGTTCAATATTACAAATAGTGGTACCAGCGGGGATATTCTTGAGAAGCATGCGGTTCCCGTTCACCACGGGGACGTTTTCACCGGAGATGACACTTCCACCCTGCTTCATCCCATCAGTCGCGAGGATGTAGCGCTTCTCACCATCAGCATAGTGAACAAGGGCAATGAGGCCGGAGCGGTTTGGATCCTTCTCCAAATGCGCAATCTTTCCAGGGATATCGAGCTTGTCCTGGCGAAAATCAACAATTCGATAGCGACGCTTGTGACCGCCACCCTGGTGACGCACGGAAATCTTTCCCCCGGAACGACCGGCGCGCTTCTTGTGCGAAGAAAGGAGCGACTTCTCCGGCGCTTTGTCGGTGATACCTTCAGGCTTAACAACCGACATGTTTCGGCGTCCAGCATTATTCTTTTTGTAGATCTTGATTGCCATAGTGGGAGTATTTCCTTACCTTACATGCCTGCCTTAAACAATTCGATGGTCTGACCCTCGGCTACACTTACGATCGCCTTCTTCACTGCCGCCTTGCGACCAACCGTACGATTCTGTCCGGAGATGCGCTTCTTGGCTGGGAGACGAACGATATTCACCGCGGTCACATTGACACCATAGACCTCTTCTACCGCACGCTTCACTGATTTTTTGGTTGAAGTATTGGTCACCTCGAACACGTACTTGTTCACCGCGTTCATGGCGTATGCCTTTTCAGTAATACGGGGACGTGACAAGAGACGAGTAGCAAGCGGGCTCTCCTTTGGGGTGAGCT
>CAYNNJ010000076.1:584-4305 GCA_964398755.1 uncultured Bdellovibrionales bacterium | reverse complement strand
GGAGATAGTCAGTATAGGCATTGATGGTGTGGGTCTTGCCACTCCCCGCCTCCCCCGTCAAAAACACGTGGGCACCGGTTTTGAGAATAGCTAGAGCTTGACTTTGAGTCATAATTTTGGGGTCATACCCCATCCTACCATTTCCGGAGTAAAAGTATCAAAAATGTCCTCTCGACAAAGGGGAAAACAGCTGGTACACTGTTGCTACCCTAGGTTCTTTCGGAGCAACCATGCACGAGATATTTCCTGTTGCACGCACGCTCCTTCTCAACGAAGACAGCCAGTGCCTTGATGCTCGCAACGACGACACTTACAAACGGTATGAGCGCATGCTACGCTCCTACTTTAGAATGGCCTAGCAGCATCATGACTGCAGTCACTGCGACAAATCTATTTCATCCGGTGACATGTACCAGGCCCACGTCTATATCAGCCATCCGCCTCGTCTCATCGGAGGAAGATACCGGCGACTCTGGGTTGAGAAGTATCACTACCCAGAATGCCCCGATCGCCTGCGAGACCTCGAAGAGGAGATGCGTCGTGAATGGCAACGTGCAGACGAAGCCCGCAAAGACGCAGAGCGCCACGCCGCATAAGCCCCCACCGAACGGTCGGGGCTTTTTCATTCATTGTTTCATGCTGTACACATTTACATTGACCGGGACTCATATTTCCCATATACTGTAACAGTATATGAAATAGAATAAAACAACTATGCCGAACCAAATCATCCGAAAATTAGGCACTATCGAGGCGGGCTTCCCCTCCCCGGCTGAGGAGGAGCTCCTCGATACTATGACCCTCGATGAGTGGCTCATCAAACGGCGGGAGGCGACCTACATGCTTGAAGTCAAAGGACTGTCGATGATGAACGCTGGCATCCTCCCGGGCGATACCGCCCTCGTCGAACGTGGACGCGACCCTCGGCACGGCGACATCGTCATCGCCTGCGTCGACGGCAAATGGACGATGAAGTTCTATCATATCCTCGCCGACAAAACAATCGTCCTCGTCCCGGCCAATCCGAAATTCTCCCCCATCTATCCACAGGAAGAGCTCCGCGTCGAAGCCATCGTCATCGCCATCATCCGCAAATACTAGTATGTCCGCGCCCATCGCTCTCGGCACATATCCTCGGGCCATCCTCCACATCGACGGCGATGCGTTCTTTGCCTCATGCGAACAGGCTCTTCATCCAGAGCTCCGGGGCAAGCCCGTCATCACCGGCGCCGAACGCGGTATCGCCTCCTCCATGAGCTACGAGGCCAAAGCCCGGGGCGTCACCCGAGCCATGCGCTTATCGGAAATCAAAAAGCTCTGTCCTGACGTCATCATCATGCCCTCGGATTATGAGACGTACTCACTCCTCTCGAAACGGTTTTTTGAAATCGTACGCCGTTACACCCCAGACGTGGAGGAGTACGGCATCGATGAATGCTTCGCTGATCTGACCGGTTGGCAACGTCCGTTTCATATGAGCTACGAAAAAATCGCCGAGAAAATCCAAAGCGACCTGGCCCGAGAGATGGGCTTTACCTTTTCGATTGGTCTCGCCTCGACCAAGGTCCTCGCCAAACTCGGCTCCAAATGGAAGAAGCCACATGGCCTCACGGCTATCCCGAACAAGCGCATCCACCTCTACCTCGCCGAGCTCCCGATCGACAAGCCCTGGGGCATCGGACCACAGACAAGTGCGCTCCTTCGGAAGTACGGCATCCGGACCTGTCTTGACTTTGTCCACCGAGATGAAGCCTGGGTAAAAAGATATTTTCCCAAACCCATCCAAGAAATCTGGTCGGAACTAAGGGGACAGAGTGTCATGCCACTAGAGACCGAGCCACGCCGTGACCATGCCTCCATCCAAAAAATGAAGACGTTCACTCCCCCATCGAATGACCCGCGCTTTGTGTTTGCTCAGTTGTGTAAAAATATTGAGGCCGCCTGTATGAAAGCCCGCGGTTATGAATTGGAAGCCAAAAAAGTTTTTGTCCTCCTCCGGACTCAGAACTTCGAGCACCACTACTGCGAAATCAAGCTCACTCGTCCCACCAACTTCGCCCACGAACTGATCGACCTCCTCTCGCCCGTGTTTGATACGCTCTTCAAACCAGGCACCTTCTATCGCGCCACGATGGTGAGCTTGATCGAGCTCGTCCCCTTCACTCATCAGCCCGACCTCTTTGGGGCCTCGGTCCAGGTCGAAGGCTATCGCCGGCTGTACGAAAAGATTGACCAGGTCCGGGCCAAGTACGGCAAGCACACCATCCACTTCGGCTCATCGTTCCTCGCTCACCGGTTTGCCCAACACGAAGGCGAGCGCGGTAGTACCCCCGAACGCAAACGCGCACTCTTCAGGGGCGAAACCAAAAGAAAAAGAGTCGGCCTCCCGACTCTCTCCATCACATTGGAGTAACACGAGAAACTAGAGGTGGTCCTGGCCGCTTTGGCGAGTGAAGTACCAAAGGAGGTTGGCAATGACGAGAAGAATACCAAGGAAGATACCGAAGGGAAAAGTGATGAGGCCAAACCAACCCACCGTAAAGAGGACTTCGATCACTCCTCCACCAGGACAATTCGGGGTGAATACGCCATCTACCTCACCACAACCGAGAGCCCGACTGAGAAAGGAAGCGACAATGACGGAAAGGAGCGGAGCAAACGAGAAAAGAGCGACCAGTCCATAGATGATGCCCCAGTGACGCCAGGTAAAGAAATGTGAATAGCTAAAGTACTTCATATGAGTGTTTCTCTAAAGTGCGAGATGACGCGTGGGTTTGAGCACGGCCTTGGCGTTAGTTTTCCATTCGTCAGAGACATCAGAGTAGAGCTCCAGTTCATTGCCATCCGGATCGAGAATGTAGAGACTATGGGTAACATGATGATCAGCCGAGCCGACGATAGTCACACCTTTCTCTTTGAGCTCCTCATAGACTGCCCGGAGTGCTTCTGGTCCATCGCCAATTTTGAATCCGATGTGATACAAACCTGGTTCCGGTACGTGACGTTCGCGTGACACCCCGCCGATTTCGATGAGGAGGAGTTCGTGATGGGTGCGACCGGAAGAAAAGAGCGCCATCCCTGGACCGCGATCAATCTCACGAAACCCAAGGGTGTCACGATAAAAATTGGCGAGCTTCTCCGCGTTGGTGACGTAGAGGACAAGGTGGCCGAGTTCTTTGATTTCCATATGTATCTTTCTCAAATCGTAACGCTAGAGTTTGCGACTATCGTAAGCCCAGTGGAGGAGCGCCTGACGTTGGCGTGGTCGACATCCGAGATCACCCCGCCGACAGTTGTGGGCTACCTGAGCGATATGACGACTGATGGCCTTCCATCTCTTGATTTGTCGATCGTCCTCTCCGGGAATACGCCGACCGAGGTAGTAACGACAGTACCACTGAAACCAACCCCTCGGATCATCGGGAGAGATCCACCCCTTGGCCCGCCACACTGCGAGCGGTTGCGAGGCTTTGACTCCGAAAAAATTCAATTCTTTGTCGTATTTTTCCGGTGACAATTTGGCAGATCGGTACCAACTCTCGGGAAACTCGGCTCGACAGTCAGTCATATATTTTCCCCCAAAGACACCGAGGGCGAGCATCTCCTCTGGCGTCAGATCCGGCCTGAAATCGGGATGAAAGTTTTTCCCTATCGGCTCGGTACACACGTACCGATATCCCGTTTGCATCAGATCATTTACAAGTATTTCTCTCTTCATATG
>CAYNNJ010000076.1:0-574 GCA_964398755.1 uncultured Bdellovibrionales bacterium | reverse complement strand
TCATATGGCTAGTATATCATAGCAGAATTGAGAACGGGTCCGAAGCAACATGTGCCCCGAACCCGGTCCAACTTCCGATCGCCTGTCACTCGGCATAGAAACGTCTCCCCGCGGAAGTCAGTGTTGCCTGCAATCCCCCACAAACACCGGTACTGGTGCGGACAAAACTGAAAACCTGAAGCCAGGCTTCCGAATCTGAATCCACTCGGTAGATGAGACGAATGACATAGTGACCCTCGCCTGCCTTGCGGTTCCGTCGTATTGAAAACTTCTGAACGATGACCCCGCGATACAGTTCATCTACTTCACGCAAGCGAAGCGCCAAAGCGTCATGGTAGTAATCGAGCACCATCCGAATGACACGCTCTTGCACAGCACGCCGATACAGAACTTCGGAGAACTGACGCGTCATGTTGCGTCGCTTAGCCTCCAGAGATTGGGCGCGCTGTCTCCGTAGAACGAAGAATGCCTCTATCTCTTTGGGTTCAAAGGGAATCACAAGCCCTCTGATAGCGGGCGGAAGAGTAGTAGTCAGCATGGTGACCTCCTTTCAGGGGTCATGTTGAAGAACCAC
>CAYNNJ010000075.1:0-4335 GCA_964398755.1 uncultured Bdellovibrionales bacterium | reverse complement strand
CATGTCATCTCCTCGTCGAGGGGGGGTTGAAAAACAAAGAACTCAGGGAATCAATATACCCTGAGTCCAGTAAAAAGTCAAGGAGATTTAGACCACGCGGATGGCCTCGTCAAGCGTCGTCATACCACTCATAACGAGGTTCACGGCATTCTGACGGAGCGTCGTCATACCGATTTTCTCCGCATAGGCCTGGAGCTCGCTCATCGACGCCTTGTCGACGATCATCGCCCGCAGTTCATCATCAAAAATGAGGACCTCAAAGACGCCCGTTCGGCCATGGTAGCCCGTCCCCTTGCAGGCATCACAGCCCGCGCCTCGCCGGTAGCTGATATCCATCCCCTGGAGGCCCAGGAAGTTGATGTATTCCGCCCGCGGTGCCGGATCGGGTTCACTGCAGGTGGGGCAAATCTTCCTTACCAGACGCTGAGCGATAATCCCGCGGACCGCATACGCGATCATTCCGCGTTCAATATTGAGATCGATAAGTCGGGCAACAGCACCGATCGTGGTATTGGCATGGAGGGTCGAGTAGACCATCCGTCCCGTGAGTGATGCCTGGACCGCATGCTGAGCCGTTTCCGAATCACGAATTTCTCCGATCATCATCACATCAGGATCTTGACGGAGGATGCTCTTCATTCCCTTCCCAAAGGTAAAACCAATTTCCGGTACCACCTGACTCTGACGCATATCTTCAATAAACACTTCGACGGGGTCTTCGAGCGTCATGATGTTCCGCTCCTTCCGGTTGATTTCCATGAGCATCGAGTAGAGCGTGGTTGTCTTGCCAGAACCGGTTGGTCCCGTCGTTAGGATCATACCGTAGCTTGCGAGCGTCAGCTGGCGCACTCGGAAACGGATGTCCTCATCGAAACCGACGTCATCGAGCGAGATGAGCATGTCGGAGCGGTTGAGGAGCCGGAGGACGGCGGTCGGTCCGTTCACCGTCGGAAAGATGGAGACGCGGACATCGATGATGCGCTCCTTGCCGACATCATCCGCGAGTTTCACGGCAAAGTGGCCATCTTCAGGGAGGCGCACCCAACCGATTTCCATGTTGGAGAGCACCTTGAGCCGGTTGATGATGTGCTCGTGATCTTCTTTGGAAAAACGCTGGTAGGTCTGAAGCACACCATCGATACGAAAGCGGACGAGTACCTCATTCGGCATGGCCTCAATATGGACATCGGACGTGCCGCTCGTAGCAGCCGCCTGCACCATCGGCGTCACGAGGTCGCTCCCCGTCACGTCCTTGAGGACAATATTCCCATCAGACATTTTTTTCGTTTCATCGGTATTCATGGCTCCATTATATCACACCCCACCGAGGCACAAAAAAAATCGGCGATCCCTCAGGTTTTCTTCAGATACGAGCAGTTGACAAAACGCTAAAAAATGGCTACATTCCAAGCACCCAACTCAGCCAAGGAGCACAACATGTCAGTTTGCCCAAGATGCGCAGGAAACAAGGTGGTGCCCTTCCGTGCCGGATATTCCAAAGAGGGCACTCGTATGTGCCCCAACTGCGAAGGCACTGGTGTGGTCGAGAGCACAACCCCACCGACGACACCCCCAACTCTCCCGCCCATTGACTGGCAAGAGGCCTCCCGGGCAGGATTCAACGGCGCCTAGCGCCACGTCCGCAACGCGGATACAGACAAGCCCGGCATGAGTCGGGCTTTTTTCTTTCTTATTTGTTACGTAATGAGTTACGTACTTCCTATTGTTGCTCAGGTGACTTGGTTACTTCAGGTGTAACCGGACAGGTCGAGATACCGAATATCGAATACAGGGCACATCGACTGAACACCCCCGTCAAAAAGACAACGACACCGATGGCGAGGAGCCACCACATCATCGCGTAGTATCCGTATCCTGCGAGCGCGAGCCCGAGCACCAGGCGGATTACCTTGTCGATACCTCCCACATTTTGTTTCATACCAAAAGTATTACTATTTATGCCTCTAGTATAGCACTTCTCTTCGGCCGGAGTACCACCCGAAACGCCACCCTGTCACCGACACGAATATACTCCTTCTCTCGTACCGTGGCCTTCAGCGGTAGAAGATAGCCACCAGAGCGCTTGTCTGGGAAAATTGAAGTCTGCCACGACGTCTGTCCAATAGTTGCACGGACCGAGAGTGAACCCCAGCCCGGAGACGCTTTACCCCACGATGCTTTGATCATTTCTGACTCCTTTTTTGGTAGAGTAACAAAATGCCAACTCGCACTCTCGCCGGGATAGAGCCACACTTCCCCTTCCAAATCAAACTCCTGCTTCGTCATACGGCTAGCGATTGAGATAAGTGATAGTGAGCTGAAGCACGGTGGCAAACGACACCCAGAGAAGATACGGGATTTGGGCGTAGGCGAGAATCCGGGCATGCGGGAAAATAGCCATCATCGCCCAGATGAGGGTCCCGAGGACGAGGAGAATATCAAGCGAGGCGAGCCAATTGTTCTTGAGTCCAAACTGAATCCAAGTAAATGCAAAGTTCGTCACGAGGTTAAGAACAAACGGAAGTGCCACCCAAAACGAGACCTGCCCCTGCCACGTGAGCCAAAACACCCGGCCAAACGAAAGAGAGATACCGATATAGAGAACCGTCCACACCGGACCAAAGAGAGAGGCTGGAGGCGACCAAGAAGGCTTGATGAGGGCAGCGTACTCGACAAAATTATCCATAATAACAGTCAAAAGGATGAGCGAGTCTATTGATGAACGCTCTTAGCTCGCAATCACTTCGAATTGACCATAGGCTGTACGCTTGATATCAAACGGCATCGCTTTGTCTTTCCAGTTTTCTTCGGCCATATACGGATCCTTGTGTACTTTGGCCAAAACCTGCTCGCGGTGTTTCTTCGATTTGTACACGATATACGAAAACACGACGCGCTCCCCTCGTTTGAGATTGGTCATCTTCGGGAAAAGGGGCGTCATATTGCCCATATCCTTGGGTCGGAGCTCATCACTCACACACTCCTTGTAATCGAGCGCCCCACACTTCTTCCAGACCTTACTCGCCTCCTTGGCCATCTTTTTATACGCGTCGAGATTCTTCTCTGTCACCACGAGTACAAACCCATCCACATACTGTGCCATATGATTGGTGTTATTTTTTAGCGTTTAAATAGTAGTCGAGCGTATAAATCCAGTTTTCATCATCCTCACCGCCCTGCTCCCGCGTCATCACCTTTTGATTGAAAAGCCAAGCGAGATAGTCAGCATCCTTGTCCGCCACTTCTTTCACCGTTTGTCCGGTGTATTTCCCAAAGTTAAATTTCTTCATGAGAATCGGTCGCGCTGAAACGGTGAGCATCTCCTCGAGCACTCGTTCTTCACTTTGCTCGTAAAGCGGGAGCATCTGTGCCCATTGAAAGGCAAAGAGCGCGCGGAGGACTCGGACATCACCGAGCGCATCATGAGCGACCACCTCACCTACCTCGAGATCGTGATAATACCGGAGGTACTGGAGATTGTGGCGCGGGATAACGCCGTTCGTATCGAGGAAGTGTGAGAGCTTGAACGTATCGATGGAGCGGGGTACCACGAAACCCTCACGCCCGAGCATATCAACGTCAAAGGGCGCATTGTGAGCGACGAGGATAGCTCCCGAAGCGAGGATCTGCTCAAGTTCCCGAAACATGGGCGACCCGGCAAAGGGCGGACAGTCTGCCACCATCTTGTTCGTGATATGGGTCACCGCCATGGCATCGATACTGATCGGTACCGGTGGTTTGTACAGTCCCTCAACCTCCGTCCCATCATACGCATAGGCGACCTGGCACAGTCGGTCCGTCGGTCCCGTCCCCGTCGTCTCCGTATCGAGAAATATGAGTTTATCCTCCTTCATGCGTATATATGGAATATTACCCCTTCAGTATACCAGAGTTACTCAAAGTACTTCAAAGACTTTGTGTTTGCCACTGGCACCGGAAACGAGTCGCAGTTGCGTCTTGGCAACACCAAGGTGCCGAGCGAGTAACCGCCCTACTGCCTCGTTGGCCCGACCCTCAATCGGCAGAGCTTTGACCATCACGACGAGATGCGTCTCATCCACCCGTTCCACGTGCTCTTCCCGCGCCCGCGTTTTTACGGTAACAAATATTCGTGTTTTCATATGACGCAGTATAGCTGACATTACACAACAGAGCACACTAAACAGTGTCAAAGTGAGAATAAAAAAGCCCTAGGCGCGCAGTGCGAACCTAGGGTGGTTGATGCCTCAAGCGAGGCGATTGGTGCCGAGCATTGCTCGGCACTGCGACACAGCCTACTGGCTGTTGGCGCCGGCGGAACTGCTGACGCCGTCGATCAGGCCCTTGATCTCGGGC
>CAYNNJ010000074.1:0-4416 GCA_964398755.1 uncultured Bdellovibrionales bacterium | reverse complement strand
ATGATTTTCTCAAGAAAATTCCGCGAGGGGAAACTTTTGCGAATCTCGAGCAGATAGTCGCGGCATTTCAGCGTGGGGGAGCCATCACCGTCGTAGTTGGGGTGCGGAGCGGTATCATCGGGGGTGGAGCCGATGATGAATTTGAGGCGCTCGCCGAGAAAACAGGCTCAGTCTACGTGTCTGATGTACTCTCGGGTATCTTTGGTCATGCTGAACTCATGAGTGATGCTATCCATCCGAACAGTGTAGGCTATGGCCGGATAGCCGACCGTCTCGCGCCACTTCTTTCGAAGTATGTAAAATAATCCATGCTTACTTACCACTGAGTTAGCACTCTCAGTAGGTGGTTGCTAATGTGGAGGGCAAGAGGTATAATGAGAAGACTGATAATTTATTTATACACAACCCTATGGCTCAGATTTCGATGTACAACGTGACGGTTCCTGAGTTCAAGCGTGAGCTCTTGGCACTCCGCGCGATTCTTGTGAAGGCCGAAGCGTTTGTGGCGGAAAAGAAGATTACCGACAGTGTCCTCCTCGGAGCCTATCTCGCCCCGGATCAATTTCCACTGGTGAAGCAGGTGCAGATAGCCTGTGACAACGCCAAAGGGACGGCTGGCCGGCTTGCCAATGTCGAGCTCCCCAAGATGGAAGACAACGAAACAACGCTTAAGGCGCTCGAAGAGCGGATCGATAAGACCATTGCTTTCCTCGATACACTCACAGAGGAGCAGTTTGTAGGAAGCGAAGAACGAGATATCCCAATTTACTTTTTGCCAGGGAAGGTCCTCACTGGTCTCGAATATTTGAATACGCTCGGGCTCGCCAATTTCTACTTTCATCTCACCACGGCCTATTCTATTCTCCGCCACAACGGGATGAATATCGGCAAGACTGACTATATGGGACAGGTGGAATTCCATGATGAAAAGAAGTAAGAGAATCGAAGTTTAAGTAGAGTGGTTTAGTGAAAAACGTTTCTTTTGAGCTTCAGTGAGGAGCATTCCTTTTGCGACACTCTCGTTCATCCAGCGATGAACTCGTTCTTGAAAGACTCGCGATTCTTTCTCCGAAAATGGAGAAAGAAACCATGCTCGCTTCGCCTTTCAGCGGTCTCAAAAGAAACACCCCTCACTGAAGCTGACGATAGGGACGCGATAGTGTTTTCAAAAAATATATTTATGGCTCACGCAATCGAAATCAAGGGATTGAAAAAGGTGTATGGAAATGGTGTGGAGGCCCTGAAGGGGGTGGATTTGGTCGTGGAGCAGGGTGATTTCTTTGCTCTCCTCGGTCCCAATGGGGCAGGCAAAAGCACCCTCATCAATGTTCTGTGCGGACTCGTCGAGAAATCGGCTGGTGAGGTCAGAATTGAAGGACTCTCGATCGATGACGACTATCAGCGGGCCAAGATGCACCTCGGGGTGGTACCACAGGAATTTAACTTTGGTATCTTTGAAAAGGTGATTGATATCGTCCTTGATCAGGCGGGGTACTATGGTATCCCGCGCCACGAGGCCCTGCCCAAGGCAGAGAAGCTCCTCACTCAGTTGGGACTCTATGACAAGCGCAATGAGAAATCCCGTACCCTCTCGGGAGGAATGAAACGTCGTCTCATGATTGCTCGTGGACTCGTCCATGACCCCAAGGTGCTCATCCTCGATGAACCGACCGCTGGGGTGGATATCGAAATCCGGCGTGAGATGTGGGAGTTCCTGGAGAAATTGAACCAGTCTGGGACCACGATCATCCTGACGACCCATTACCTCGAAGAAGCCGAGCAACTCTGTAACAACATGGCCATCATCAATAAGGGTGAGGTCATCGAGCGCGGGGCAGTCAAGGACCTTCTCGGCAAGATGGATCAGGAGACTTTCATTTTTGACCTCGAAGCGCCCCTCTCGGAAATAACTGAAGCCTTGGTTGGACAGTTCGGGGTGCACAAGGTGGATGATAATACGATTGAAATGATCGTCAAACGAGGTGAGTCAATTAACGATGCTATCATCGCCCTCAATCGGCTGGATATCCGGGTACGGAGTGTTCGTAACAAATCGAATCGGCTGGAAGAATTCTTCCTCCAAAAAATCAATCAGAACCAAAGCGTATGAACGGCAAACAAATGCTCGCAGCCTATGTGACTATCGTGCGGAAGGAATTCCTCCGGATGTTTCGGGTGTGGGTCCAAGCACTCCTCCCACCGGCAGTCACGACCGTCCTCTACTTTCTTGTGTTTGGTAAGTTTATCGGGGCACAGGTAGCACCGATTCACGGGATGAGCTACATGGAGTTCATCGTACCGGGCATCATCATGATGTCGGTCGTCACGCAGTCGTTTATGCATTCGGCCTTTGGCTACTATATCGCCAAATTCCAGAAGTCTATCGAGGAAATTCAGGTGTCGCCAACCCCGTACTGGATTATGATTCTCGGCTATGTGACCGGAGGGGTGCTCCGAGGACTGGTGACGGGAGCGATTCTCCTTCTCATCTCGCTTCTCTTTACCTCACTCCCGGTATCACATGCTGTCCACGTGCTCGCGTTTGCGTTCCTCACGTCGGTGGTGTTCTCGCTTGCCGGTCTCATCAATGCTATCTTTGCCAAGGACTTTGATAGTATCTCGATCTTTCCGACCTTTATCCTGACCCCGCTCACGTATCTCGCTGGGACGTTCTACTCGCTCTCGATGCTCCCGACCATCTGGCAGCAGGTGTCGCTCTGGAACCCGCTCCTCTACATGATCAATGGTTTCCGCTATGGTCTCATCGGGGTGACCGATGTAAGTATCACCATCGCCTACAGTATCCTCATCACGCTCTCGGCCGTCCTCTCGTTTACGGTCTGGTATTTGTTTTATTCTGGTCGCGGAGTGAGAACATAGAAACACTTGTAATCACGAGGAGCTTTGAACCGAGAATCTTTCCGGGAACGTTAGAAAGTCAGCGCGGGCATGGATTTTTCCGGAGGAAAAAGAGCGCGACTTTCTACAGAATGAGATTCCACGCCGGGGAAGCGAGTGGTCTCGGAAAGGTTGCTCGGGAGAAGATCCCACTTATAAAAGAATGTATAATATTTCTACCAAGACCATGCTCCTCGCGACCGCACCCTTGGCTATCCTTGGCGTGATTGCTTATTTTTATATTCAAACTCATATGGAAGAAAAAAATATCGTGACCGAAGGAGCGAGCTGTGGCGTGAATGGCTGTGTGGAAATGACTCCTGAGCAGGCCAAGATTCTCCGTGACAAGGGGACAGAACCACCATTTAGTAGCCCGCTCTATACCGAGAAGCGCAAGGGGACCTATGTCTCAGCTGACAATAACGAGCCCGTCTTTCGTTCGGAAGACAAGTTTGACTCCGGCACCGGCTGGCCGAGTTTCACTAAGCCGATTAGCCCGGAAGCGGTGAAAACCGCAGAGGATAATAGCCTCTTTACAACCCGAACCGAAGTGCTCTCGAAAGACGGCGGGCACCTGGGGCATGTCTTTAACGATGGCCCGGAGCCTACAGGACTCCGCTACTGTATCAATGGTGATGCCCTCAAGTTTATTCCTGATGAAGAACAAGAGTAGAATGTCGAATAGAGAATTTTGAATGGAGTGAATACAAACTATGAAATTAAAAGAAACTTTGAAAGTGGTGTCACTTCCCGTGCTCTTTGCGTCGATGTGTTGCCTGTCCCCGATTATCCTCGTGCTCCTTGGGGTGAGCACGGTGACGTTCGCAGCGTCGCTCACCGATGTGCTCTATGGACAGTATAAGTGGGTGTTTCGTGCTTTTGGGCTCCTCCTTCTCGCGGGGAGTATCGTGTTTTTCCTCCGCAGGCAGGGGGTCTGTACCCTCGATCAGGCCAGGCGGGAACGTAACCGGATCATTAATCTGGTTGTCACCACGCTCATTGCGGGAGTGCTCGGCTACCTCTTCTTCCTCTACGTTGTCGTTCACTACGCCGGCGTCTGGCTGAGTATCTGGGAATAAGCCAAGACCCTTGCTTTTTTGGCTTAAAAATGCTACCAGAGAGGCGTTGTAAGTTTTCTCTCTGGAAGTCACTGAGACGAGACATTCGGTTGCCAAACTTGAATTCCGCGAAGGAGAGCCAGAAATTTGAGAAAGGTCCACTTACACGGTAATTCAGTCAGTAGATTCGATATGGCAACCAAATTGTATGTTGGTGGCGTTTCCTACGGTTCGACCGAGGATGGTCTGCGCGATGCTTTCGCCCAGGCTGGTAACGTCGTTTCTGCCAAGATCATCATCGACAAGATGACGGGCCGCTCACGCGGTTTCGCCTTTGTTGAGATGGCTACAGAAGACGAGGCTCAAAAGGCTATCGAGCTGTGGAATGGCAAGGAACTCGACGGTCGTACGCTTACTGTCAACGAAGCTCGTCCTTTGGAAGAGCGCGCACCTCGCACCG
>CAYNNJ010000073.1:0-4429 GCA_964398755.1 uncultured Bdellovibrionales bacterium | reverse complement strand
GCGCCGACCGCAAACGTCATCACCACGAGAGTCAGACGAACAAAGATATTAGAGAGTGGGCCGTTTTTGTACTCCCCCATAATCATGGCATTGTTCCCGACTCGAGCAATCATGTAAAGGAGCGGAATCGCAGCGATACCATTGAATACCGCCGTGTAGATGAGGGCCTTGATCGGATCGATACCAAGAAAATTCATGAGGAGCCCCGCCAAGGTAGCGAGTGTGATGATAAGATAAAATCCTTTCGCCTGGCCGAACTTGCGATAGAGACCCTCTTTCCAACCGAGGGCCTCGCTCACCGCGTATGAAGATGATCCAGCGAGAACCGGCACCGCAAGAAGACCGAGTCCAATGATGCCCACTGAAAAAATGAGTTTGGCGATGAATCCGGCATTGGGAAAGCTCTGGACGAGTGGTTCCAGCGCCCGAGCGGCATCAGCTGCCGAATCAATCTCGGTGATGCCACTTTGATAGAGGGTCGAGGCACACGCGATGACAATGAACCACGCCGTGATACTGGCGAGTGCCATCCCGACAAAGTTATCAATACGGAGACTGTGGAGAAAGCGTTTGGTGGCACGAGGATCCTCCCCGATTTGTGAACGATTGTGTTTGGCGATTTCTTCCTCGACAACTTCGGAGGTATCCCAGAAAAAGAGGTAGGGCGAAATCGTGGTACCGAGCATCCCGACCAAAATCATCATGGTTTCAAATGTAAATTCGGTACCAAACGTAAAAGTATGCCGGAGTATCATCCCCCAATCCTGTCCCACAAGAAAGGTCGTAATCGGATAGGCGATGAGCGTGAGAGCGAGCCACTTGAGGATCTGAGCATAGCGTCGATACGGGATGTAGATGACGAGGAGTACGATGATCACGGCATAGAGGACCGCGAGGAGTGCAAACGGCAGAGGCAGAAACAACTGGGTGGTCACTGCCATGGCACCGAGGTCAGCCCCGATATTGATAGTATTGGCAACGACGACCAGTCCCACCGACATGAGGAGGAGTCCCCGACTGTAATGCTGTTTGATGACGGCCGCGAGGCCCTGTCCAGTGATGGCACCGATACGAGCGCAACTTTCTTGGACCGCGAGAAGGAGCGGGAACATGATAGGAAAGGCCCACAAGAGACCGAATCCAAACCCAGCCCCTGCCTGAGAATAGGTCGCGATACCCGATGGATCATCATCCGCCGCTCCCGTGACGACTCCGGGACCCAAGATACGCAAAAAGCGCCCATAGCGCTTGCGGTTGAGTACAGCCTTCCCGAAACTATACAGCTTTTTCTCAGTACTTTTGACTGTTTGAAACAATTGTCCCCTCATCGAGAGGTGATCGGACTCCCGATGTTCGTGGTGATTATCCATACCCGCGATTGGAACTACTTACTGACAAACATTCTCACGTACTCTCCGATATAGTAAGGCCAAAGAACAATCGCCAGGAGCCCCTTCCCAAAGGTGAGGTTGAGGAACCCGATGGTAAACAACCATAAAGCAAACCAAGAAAATCCCGTAAAGCTGTGATTCTCAATTTTCACCTTGTCCATAGGCTTATGGTTTCTATTAAAGTGTTTGATATGTCACTATTATAACATACCCCCATTGACCATTGGCATATTTCATGCCAAGGTATGAACAAACAATTGGAAAATTCCTATTGTAAGCACACAGGAGAAACGAAATTGAACACACGCACCCGAGCGCAGGAAGAACTGCCAGCTGATGTGGCCTTCTTTGCCCGAAGGGCATTCGTCCAAAGTTGCCTGGCGTACGGAGTAGCCTCGCCTCTCGAGCAGATTTCGGCTTGTACCTTTCTGGATGAGGCAGGGACCAAGTTCTTCGTCCTCACCTGGCGAACCGAAGATCTCATGAAGATACTCGCAGAGGGACATTGCTATCCCACAGCGACAGGTGGACAAGTAGAAATACATTTCCTCCATACCACGACATGGAAAGATGTCGCTGTTGACCGGGCACGCCGGGATATCTACATCAATTCAGGTGGATTCCCCGTGATCACCGGGCCCTAGTCTCAGCCACCGCCGACTCTCCACGTGAGGGCCGGCGTTTTTTCTTTGATTACTTCGGCTCTGAAATTTCGGCTGAGTTGAAAAGCACAGAAAAGTCCTCACACCACGTGAGAGCATAGCGATACTGCGAGATATCTACCCCTTTTGGTACGGTGTAATTGATGTTGCCCTCCGTCCCCTTGATTGGTCCGAGATCAACATACTCTTTGGCACCCAAGTCCTTGGCGAGGTATACTCTCACATCGGGACCGTTGATGGTCTTATAGTTTTCATACCGGAGAATCGTTTCGTCGGCATTCCGTACGATACGGACAACGCCCGAAGCAGGATGGGCGGGCGTGTCCACAATCGGAAATGGTCCAGATAGAATCGGGGCCGGCTTACTACTTGGGTCAGGTTCTCCGATCGCGATTGACGGCGCCATCTCACGGGATTCAGTCTCCGCTGGTTTCGCCACGGGCAAAACATCATTCACCACTTTGTTATCGAAGAGCGGTGACAGCGCATACCAGGCAACCCCAGCGATGACTGACGCACCAAGTGCGATCAAAATGTGATTCTTCTGTATTCCAGCACTCATATGTTTCAGTCGAGAATAAATTAGTAGTACACATAGTATACTCTACAGCAAACTGTCTTCATTGTGTTGACAATTCCCCTTTGCTACTGGCATTATATCACTACTTCACAACCGCCGAAGGAGGCGAGCATGACACATAGAAGTAACCCCAACCGGAACCGCACGTTCCAGTGCCGGTGCAAACGTGGTGCCTTCGTCCTGTTGGCGAACGAATCACCACAAGGCCAGAAGTGCCTCCGCTGCCTCACCGAAGAGCAGTCGCAGCTGTACCACAACTTGCTCCGACGTGAACTCACCCGGAGCGAGCGCCGAATGATTGGCCGTCTGATGCGTGTGTCTGCACGACTGACCACTCAGACAACTCGACTCCACCTGTCAGACTGACCATCAACACCGCCGACTCTCAACTGAGGGCCGGCGTTTTTCTTTGTTATGTAACTCCATACACAATGCTTTTATTTCGTTTCATCTGCTATCCACTTTACGGGATACATAATGGGTTCTATGAGGACATCCCAGATCACTTGACAAACACGGCTTGGAAGTTCATTCTGACCTCATCTCCACCAAACCAGGAGTGTCAAATGAGCGGTTGGAAAGTTGCTCTTCATGAGCTCTACAATCTCGGTGGTACAGCTAGACTGAGACAGCTTCAGGTGACTGACAATGGAATCCATATCACCGACCACAACTTGCGGACGGCTATCAGCTATGGCTTAGTAGTTTCCAGTGGAAGACTTGACGCACGATCACCTGTTTTGTTTTCTCTCACAGTAAAGGGTTATCTGTGGTGCCAGGGAAAAATCATCGAAGGTCGTGGGATTGGAACCGCCAAAAGTCGAAAAGCCCTGGGTTTCCGGGCGACTTGGCTCCTCTCTCTCCCGGAAGGAGTGCGCATCACCGCAACTTCTCAGCCCATACGTGCCTGTATCGGTTGCGAGGAAAGAATCGTGTACTACCATGCGGATGATCCCAGAACGGCGCTCTGTGTTCCTTGTGCATTAGATGCACAGCGACAAGCCCGCGCTCTCTTCGAGATATCTGGTCTCAAGGAACAGGCCGCGACCTCGTCGATTCAATCCCACTAGACCAGTTATTTCCATCAAAGCGCAATGCCGACTCTCAACTGAGGGCCGGCGTTTTTCTTTTACGTAATTCGTTACGTAATTCTATATTTTCGCAAGAAGATACGTTACCACTTTTTCAAAACCATCCAGTCGAGCAGCGTATTGGTCGGGATTGGACCGCATCCCTGATTTAATCTCCTCAATGGTGGCCCATTTGACGTCGTCCACTTCGCCATCATTGAATTTCAGAGTATCCAAGCTGTCATTGAATTCAAGAAAGTAAATTTTGGTATATTCGCGATTGGGTGCATTGTCACGCTTGTCCCACTCTCCCTCAATCAGGTTTATCTGACTGGTATCAAGTCCGATTTCCTCCTGGAGTTCATCGCGCACTCCCTCTTCTACCGACTGACCGGCTTTGATATGTCCACCGAATCGAGTGTCCCAACGTCCCGGTGCAGTTTCTTTCTGCATGGAACGGAGATGGAGAAGAAACTCGAGCCCCAGAGTCCCCTGACGGTAAAGATAGATATGTACCGTCCGATGCCACAGTCCTTCGGCATGCACTTGGCTACGTGGAAGCGCCTCGCCCGTCGGCTGGTTCTCTTCATCAAAGACATCGAGGTATTCCTCTGTTTGCGACATACATTTTCAATACCCAATCATTACTGGCTTATTTTAGCATATCTCATCTGTTTTAAGCACACACATTTGGCGGATTAGTTAATCGGTATTCTTCGAGATACT
>CAYNNJ010000072.1:0-4529 GCA_964398755.1 uncultured Bdellovibrionales bacterium | reverse complement strand
AGTTTCTCAAAAAGACTTTTCCTTTTCTTTCCGTCGGATGCCTAACGGTAACATACCTGATGAGTGAGCCGGTAACAGTCGAGTGAGTAGGGACGGTCTCGACCAGTGAGCTCCCTGTTCGGCAGAACGAGTCAGGGATGTTCGGTGGCATCTGTGGAAATGAAAAGGGAAGGGGTTTTTAGAGGAACACGTATAATAGATGCTGGTTGGGAAGTTTCACAGTTGAGATGGGAAAATACCTGACAACCCCTTTAGTCTAGCACAAAAAGCAAAAGACCCAGGAGCAGTCTTCTGCTCGTGGGTCACGATTTGGCTTGGTAGCCTAGATCCGGAAGCTTCCGGTCCAGTTGTTCCAGTACTTCGGCTTCCTGCCGAAGAACCATTCGACGAACTCATCCCTACTGGCAAGATTCCGGACCTGTCCCTTTCCAGAGCCAAACATGATCATGATGCCAGTGTGCTTTGGCAACGAAAACCGCTGCTCTCCCTGCGTGACCCGATCCGACATGAAGCCGTTCTCGTTGTAGACCACGATGGCAGGGTTGCCACCATGAACTGACGATCCGACTTCGCGGATGTCCACCATCCGAAATCCCAGTTCTCGAGCACGGGCAACGATTTCCGGATTCACTGCGGGGCGGTGGGAGTCGTAAACAAATACCGGTTGGAACATGAAGTTCTCCGATCCGATGCTCCTTACCTGAGCAGCAGATTGACGATATAGAGGAGGTAGCCCCTGTCAAGCAGACGAATTCGACTTGACCGTACATGATAGCACAAAAAACGCTATTTGTCAATAGCGCTTTCTGTCTTTCCTTTATTTCGCCCCCTTCAAAGACTCGATAGCATGTTTGGCCTCAGAAGAGAGCTTCTTGGGAACAGAGAGGGAAACCGAGACCAAGTGGTCGCCACGGCCATAGCGTTGCAAATGTGGCACGCCTTTCCCCTTGATACGGAAGACCTCCCCTGGTTGGGTGCCGGCGGGAATTTTCATGATGACCTCACCTTCGATGGTCTCAATCGAAACCTTGGCCCCGAGGGCCGCCTCAGCAAAACTCATCGCATACTGCGAAACAATGTCGTCTCCTTTGCGAACCAGAGTCTCATGCGGGCGCACATGGACGTTCACATAGAGATCTCCCGAGCGACTCCCTGGTTCACCGGCGGCGCCATGACCCGAAAGTGAGAGCGTCTGGCCATCACTGATACCAGCCGGGATATCGATAGACACCGATTCTTCCCGCTGGGTTCGGCCCGTACCGTGACAGGTGCCACAGGGTTCTGCATACGTCTTGCCACGTCCCTGACAGCGATCACAGGTAACAACCTGTTCCATCATACCAAAGATACTCTGGACCGCCCGACGTACCCGGCCCGCCCCCTGACACTGGCTACAGGTATGTTCCTTGCTCCCCGGTTTGCCACCGGTGCCCTGACAGGTTTCACACTCCGAGAGCTTGCGCAATCGTACTTCACGCTTGGCCCCACGGACCATCTCCTCAAAAGAAATCTCGACATCCACCTGGATATCAGCCCCCGCTCGGGCCCGGCCCCGACCGCCCATGCGTCCACCAAACAAATCCGAAAAGACATCCTCAAAACCGGAACCATTGAAATCAAAGCCCGCGCCGTTAAAATCAAAACCGCCGAATCCACCAAAGCCTCCTTGACCCGCGCCTCCGCCCTGGCCCTGACTATGATAATCCTGCCCGGTCTGGTCATAGCGAGCGCGCTTCTCTTTGTTTGAGAGCACCTGATAGGCCTCGTTTATCTCCTTGAACTTTTTCTCATCCCCTGACCCTTTGTCCGGATGATACTGGTGAGCCAGCTTACGAAAGGCCTTTTTGATCTCGTCTTCGGAAGCACCTCGCCCGACGCCGAGTGTACTGTAGTAGTCAGCCATAGAGAAAATCTAGTATTACTCGGCCAGTATACCCGAAAAGCAAAAAATTAGCAATCCTAGACTATGAGTGCTAACTACGGGAGGAGGACCTCCTGGGAGCGCTCAGCCCGTGTGAGGGTAAGCCAGCCAAAAAAGATGCCTGCACGAAAGACCACAAAACCAAGGGCTACCCAAACCAGTCCAAGTACTGATCCGAGAGGCAAAAGGGTGAGGAAAAGAAAAACGGTCAGAATAAACGGCACGATAGCCGGCGAGAGATGACGCGACGCCTGTTCGCCATTCAAGACCGTAATGATACGATTCTGGATGGCGGTTGAAAAAACATCCGCAATCATTTCATCACCCCGAATCTCTTTGCCAGTAAGACGTGCTACCTCGGCCCGCCCCCGCTCGAGATAGAGCGCCTGAGTGAGCGTAGCTACATCAATGTTTTGACCTTGAGCGATCCCCTCAAGCACTGAGGCCCCGAGTTCTGGGGCAACATTCACTCCATCAGTCGGAGATTCCTTTTTGAGACTCAAGAGAAAATCATCGACGGTTGACCCATTTTGGGCGAGCGCCTGCCAGTCAGGATTGAGTGATGCCACCGTTTTGATAATAAGGCTCGCTGTCCCCTCACCGAGACTGAAACGAGGCACGAGTTCTTCCCATGATTCCGTCTCAATAGTTGAGAAGTAGGCGCTGGAGAGGGCGAGTGAGAGAGCAAACACAAAGGTAAAGACGCCGGCCCGCACATTCCGAAAGAAGAGAAACCGGACCCGATCATCCATCTCATCCTGTACCAGACGGATGGCGAGGTAAGCAAAGAGTGAAGCAATAACAACAAAGGCAAGATGATACCACGTCTGCACAAAGAGGAGACTGGGGACAAACAACACAAGTGGCGCCGCCACCTGTGACAACCGTTCCCGCCAGACGATGGTTCCGAGGAGATATGCTGTCCCCAGAAACATGAACCAAGAGAGGGCACGAAGGGTGGTACTCATATCCGGCTGGAGTACTGTCTCCAGGAACGCCGGCCACGATCCGAGCGCCAAAAGTCCGACGGCAAGAACCACAAAAATACCAAAGACGTCACGACTACTAAAACGCTTGGAGGTACCCGATACGATTGTCGGTTTAGAGTCCATGGAGAGTACGATTACGCACATGTTCTTCAAACGTCGTGGCGTAGACCGTCTCGCCAGTTTTGAAGCTCACGAGGAAATAGTAGTAAGGATTGCTTTTGGGGGTGATGGCTGCCTCGAGTGAATTGAGACTCGGATTACTGATGGGGCCCGGTGGCAATCCCGGGTACTTGTAGGTATTGTAAGGAGAATCAGCATTGATATCATCAAACGTCGGCTGGAGCCGGGTGGTCCCATGAACATAGTTCACCGTGGCATCACTCTGAAGCGCCTGGCCGATCGCAATCCGCTTCCAGAAGACATCACTAATCATGGCCCGTTCATCAGCCGTCCGTCCCTCTTCCTCGATGATACTCGCCATCGTAAGAAGTGAGAAAAAACTCTTGCCCGACTGTTTGACCCGTGGAGCGAGCCCCTCGTATTTGCGCCCGAACGTATCGAGCATGGTGGTCACGATAGTGGTCGCGGTTGATTCCGGAGCAAAGCGATAAGTATCAGGAAAAAGGAAACCCTCGAGTGTCGCTCCGGCAGGCATATCGGCCAAAAAGACATACTTTTTTCGCCATTCGGGAAGTGGCTTTTCAGCGAGCACCAAGAAGTCCCCGCCCGGGAGCCCAAGTTTGGTCAGGCGCTCCGCCATTTGTCTCATGGTAAAACCCTCAGGGAAAGTCACCCGAATATCACGCGAAACAGTCTTGCCAGAGGTAACAATGAGAGCGATCTCCGGAATCGTCATACTGCCCGACAATTCATACTCCCCGGCAATAATCTCATGCGTTTTTTGTTCCAGTGATAAGTGCCACAAAAAGGCGTACTGTGAAAAGACGATTCCTGATTCTTTGAGACGTCCGCCGAGTTCGAGAGCATTTTCACCCGATGCCACGACAAAGCGTTGCTCTCCGGGTATGGCACCCGTAAAATGTTCAATCGCATACGAGCCGACCATAAAAAACAGGCCACTCACGATCGTGCCGATGATGGCAATGACAAAAAAGAGACGCACAGGAAAGAATTACAGACCAATTATCTGCACTACGATATCACGCTTGCGTGAACCATCAAACTCAACGGCAAAGATGCTCTGGCGTTCCGTAAGGAGGAGCTTGCCCTTTTCGATCGGCACTACTTCACTATTCCCCAAGAGAATCGCCTTGCAGTGCGAATGACCGTTACTCCGCCCATCGGCGGTCCCGGACTGTCGGCGGAGCTCAAACAAATCATGAGAATACTGAGCATCCACGGGTACGATTTTGTAGAGCACCCGCATGAAATCCTGAAGAAGCATCGGCTCATTATGATTGATAGCAATGCCCATGGTGGTATGCGGCACATAGATGAGCGCCTGGCCCTCCCGTACCCCGGAACGATCCACTACCTCCTGGATCTGGTCCGTCATATCCATGAACTCAATCTGCGATTTGCTTTCGAGATCGATACGCTCCTTATGTATTTTCATATTTTTATTTTCCGCCGAAATATACTCCTCGCTCGTCGTTAGA
>CAYNNJ010000071.1:0-4529 GCA_964398755.1 uncultured Bdellovibrionales bacterium | reverse complement strand
CTCGGAAACAATCTCATACACATAGGTCGAAGCCTGGTCAAGACCGGGAATAATCACGCTGTGGTTCAGGCTATAATCCTCCTCAGTGACACTTTTTTTGGCTTGACCCACCCCCTTTGAGTAAGAAATGGTCGACTTGGCCAGCTTGTTGGTTCTCCAACTCACCACGAGCTTGACCTCCTGCTTGTTTTTTTCCGTAAAGGCCTCACCCCGAATCGAACTCACTTCGAGTGGATCAGGATTATCCTCGGAGAGGAGAAATTCTGCTTCACCACCGATAGAAATATCACCTACTCGGAAATTTTCACTCTGAAAATTCGCATCCCCAAAGAGGGCTACCTCAGGACTCGTTATCGGTTCTGGGGTACTCCCCTGAAGAAGAGTGGTTTTGGTGGTAGGCGCTACAACTTGAGGAGTCTCAACAACGCTTCCCTGATTTTTATTCCAGGCAAAAAAAGCATACCCCCCTCCCCCCAAAAGGAGGAGGATAACGATGATAACAACGATTCTTTTCCACCCGATTTTTTGGAAGATATTCTTCCTTGTTTCGGAGGCGAATATTTCAGAATTTTCCCCTTCTGCCATAAAGCAATTTGAGTCGATGTACAGCCTCAATTGAGGTGCAATTTTTGTCTTTGAGTACAGGTATATTTTACCACGAAGCACTCTATAAACAAAGCGTAAGAAAAAAGTTATCCACCATCGAAAAATGTGGAAAAATATTTGCTGAAATCTCTCTCTTTTGCTATACTGAAATTTAACTTTGACTCATCAATTTCTATGGATGAAGCGACATCCAACCACCACTACATCGTCATCATGGCTGGCGGTTCCGGCACTCGTTTGTGGCCCCTCTCCCGCAAGTCCAAACCCAAACAATTTCAGTCTTTTGTCTCCGAAAAAACCATGATTGAGGAGACCTACGACCGGGTCAAATCCCTCGTCCCGGAAGGTCACATTTTTGTCTCCACTACCGAACAATATCGCACCCTCGTACTCGAAAAAATCCCTGAAATAAAGGAAGAATGTATCATTGTCGAACCCGAAGCGCGAAACACTGCTCCAGCAATTGCCCTCGTCGCAACTACCCTCCGTATCCTTGATCCACAGGCTATCATTGCGACCATTGCATCAGATCATGCCATCGACAATCCTGATGAATTCCGGGCTACCATTTCGGCTGCCCTTTCGACCATTGACCTCCATCCTGACAAGCTCGTAACGATAGGAATTAACCCTACCAAGCCCGATACGGGCCTCGGGTATATCAAGATGGGTCAAGAGTTCGGAAACGTCGCCGGGAAGCGAATTTTTGAGGTTGATGCCTTCAAAGAAAAACCGGACCTCTCGACAGCCGAGCAGTACCTCGCTTCCTGGGACTACCTCTGGAATGCCGGATATTTCATCTTTTCCGCCGATACCTTTACCACCTGGACGAGAGACTATGCCCCAACACTCCATGCCGTCATGGCAGAAATCACTGAGGCTATCGCCACTGGAACGCTTGATGAATCTACTCTCGCCGAAATATACGGGAAAGCAGAGAGTCAACCGATTGAGCCCCTTATCGTCGAACAGCTTGATCGTGAACACCGCCTCGTCATCCCCTCACCGCTCAAGTGGAGTGATGTCGGCAGTTGGGGCACACTCTACGAGTTCCTCGCTGAAAAATCCGGCACTCACTCGGTGATCCATGGAAAACACATTGATCTCGGGAGTAAAAACCTGCTCATCCAAAGCGAGCACCGGCTCGTAGCGACCATCGGGGTCGAAGATCTCGTCATTGTCGATACGGACGATGCCCTCCTCGTCGCTCGCCGTGACCAGGTCTCCGGTGACATCAAGAAACTCATCGAACAATTAAAGGAGTCTGGCGAAGACCGCTATCTCTAAACTTCACTAAAAAATCACTCAAAGGAGTGATTTTTTGATTCCTTAACGCCCGCTATTGTAGAGAGCCACAATCTCGTTTGAGGTTAACTCGCGATTGTAAATACGGACTTCGTCCATGGCGCCATCCATGATTACCGCGTTATCAGGACGAAGACCCATGACAATCGGCGCACCGCTACCCGTTGCAGCCCCAGTCCCCGATCCACTCGCGATCGTGCCTGTTGTTGCCACCCCATCTATATAAAACGTAGGAGCTGATTGTATTAATGCCGGTGCAACCACACAGTAATGCTTCCATTGCCCAAGGGTAACCGAGGGCCCCTCCCAACCAATGTTTGTTGTATTTGCCCGAACGAGAGTCAGCTTGGGTGTTGCAGCATTATCGGTCCGAAAATCAAATGGATTCTGGGCGGCCCCGCTACTACTATGTTTCCCCATAAAATGCCGATAGGCGCCCCCTGTATCTATCTTGGCCCACGTACACAGCGTAAGTGAGCCGGTATATTTACTATCATCTGTATCAGAAGTGGTCAAAAAATCATCGGTACCATCAAACATCAAAGCCTGGCCCACCTTGCCAGGAGTAACCGTCGGGCCGTTCGTCAGAGTGCCATTATTGCCACTACCACTCCGGTCATACGCCGTGGTACCTGAGAGATCTTTGCCATTAAAGCTCCAGTAGCCCTTGAGGCCAGTATCGACTCCGGTGGGTGTCGTGAGACGGTAGAGCTGAGAGATTTCATCGGCAGACAAAGTTCGGTTATAAATCCTCACTTCATCTAGCTTTCCGTCAAAGTAAGAGGGGCCAGCTCCGTTTGCAAAATACAATGCCGTCGCATTTGACTGATATGTGTGTGTGCCATCATCTTGATAACTCCCAACGAGGTTACCGTCCTTATAAAAAGACCAGAGATTAGCCGCGTTCAATGTCAATGTGATATGTGCCCAAGTTCCATTAGTAATTGCTATGTTATTTTGACGATAATCACCATCCAAATAAATTCTCACGGAATCCTGTCCTTGTGTTTTAAATACGGCAATAAATGGATTGTTGGATGAGATAGTGTTGGCCCATTGAAAGATACCATTTTGAGTATTTCCAATCAGATCACAGTTCATCCAAAATGACACTGATAACCGCGTAAGAGCAGTGCCGTCGAGCGTCGCCGTCATGTAATCATCTGTACCATCAAAATCTACCATCCCGCCAATTTGTCCTGTTCCCCACGTAGGACCATTGGTGAGGGTCCCGGTATTTCCGTTCGTGCTCGCATCTGTCGCGCTCGTTCCACTCCCATCATCCAGTTTCCAATAGCCCGAGAGACCGCTATCGAGACGACCCGTCCCTTGAGCCTGCGAGGCACCGGTATTGACTTCGTCACTTTGCCCAGAAGCGTAGAGGGATTTGATTTCCCCCCCGGAAAGAACCCGATTGTAGATACGAACCTCATCTATTTTCCCTTTGAAATACCGTGGGGACGGCAAGTAATCCAAACCAATGGTCACATCGTTAGAGGCTGAGGATCCGATACTGACACTCCCCGATGTGTCGAGCACTCCGTTGATATAAATGTAGCCTGTGCCACTCGAGCGCTCGGCGACAATATGATACCACTGCCCAGTCACAAGAGTGGTATTAGACGTAATGGACGACGACCCGCCAAATTCAATCTTATTATACGGCGAAGCACCATTAAATCGAAGAAAATAGTCCCCAGATACGGCATGATACTTCCCTACAATACCAGCCAAGGACGTAAAACTCTCCGGCCTCACCCAAGCGGAAAGAGTGAAGTTATCATCAATATCGAGCGCCGTATTGCTGGCCAACTGCACATAGTCATTGACCCCATCAAAATTGAGCGCCTGCCCGATGGTGCCAGGGGTCACTACTGGGCTGTTCGTGAGTGTGCCAATCGTCCCAACGCCGCTCCGGTCGTAGGCGCTCGTACCGGAGATGTCTTTGCCATTGAAACTCCAGTAGCCCTTGAGGCCAGTATCCACTCCCGTGGGTGTCGTGAGACGGTAGAGTTGAGTAACTTCATCAGAGGACAATGATCGGTTATAGACACGCACTTCGTCAATAAGTCCATTGAAAGCTGATCCAATAGTAAGCGATGATGCGCCTCCATTGATAGCGCCACTCGTGGTATCAGAAACGACGGTTTCAGTTTTATCTATACCATTCACGTACACTCGACACGTTACGCCATTGTAGGTACCGGTCACATGATACCACTGACCAGTAGCATAGCCAGCGTTCGATGTACGACAATGGTCAAATCCCCCTCCAGCTGCTCGCACCAAAAACTCGACCGTTCCATAGGAAGCATAATCCAGAAACAGGGAATACTGCTCTGAAGAAAGCAGATTTCCTTTATTGATGATTGAGACCGTGCCGTTGCCAGATCGATTAATCCATGCTGAAAGTGTTATGGTGTCCGGCTCCACGACATCGCCAAGTGCAATCTCATCATTCACATTATCAAAACTCACCGCCCCTCCTATCTGCCCCGCCCCCCAGGTCGGACCATTGGTAAGGGTTCCGGTATTTCCGTTCGTGCTCGCATCCGTAGCACTCGTCCCACTCCCATCATCCATTTTCCAATAGCCGGCGAGGCCACTGTCGAGACGAC
>CAYNNJ010000070.1:0-4533 GCA_964398755.1 uncultured Bdellovibrionales bacterium | reverse complement strand
CCTTTTTTGTCTACAACGTGATTGGATCACTCGTTTGGACCCTCGGGCTCGTCCTCATGGGGTATTCACTCGGGAGTGTGATCGATGTCGACAAGTACCTCCTCCCAATTATTCTCCTTATTGTGTTTCTCTCGTTTCTCCCGGCCATCGTGGGATTTCTCCGAGAAAAGTACGGCAAGGGGCAAACTCAAGCCTAAAGGAGGGGAATTATTGGAGTTGATCACGGCGGTCGCGACCGCCGGTGATTGACAAACGCGGTGAAAAGAGTAGGATAGGAGTGTTTCGAGTGAGGGCTACGGCTCTCCCTTAGTTTCTCTGTTATCATGAATTGGTGATTTTCTCGATACTGTATGTACCGTCTGTTACGCAAAATCTTTACGACGCCCCGTCTCACGCTCTCGGCAGATGAACTCCGTAAGGAGGATGTCGCTTTTCTCGGGAAAGAGGTAGAGGCCCAAATCAAAAAACTCTTTGGAGGATCACTCGCCATCCGGGAAGTCGCAGCCGGATCAAGTAACGCAGAAGAACAAGAACTGACCGCTCTCGGCAATGTCTACTACGATGTCGAGCGTTTTGGTATTCATTTTGTTGCTTCACCACGTCATGCTGATATGCTCATGGTGACCGGTCCTGTCTCGCGCAATATGGCCGAGGGACTCCGTCGCACCTATGAGGCGATGCCAACTCCACGATTGGTGGTGGCCGTGGGTGATGGGGCGATTGATGGGGGAATCTATCGTGACTCGTATGCCATCCACAACAGTGTGGAAGAAGTTATCCCAGTTGATTGGAAGATTCCTGGTGATCCACCATCACCAAAAGTCGTACTCGCTTCACTCCTCCAGTTGTTTCATTCTATTGAATCAGGAAATTTGCCTCGGAAATAATCTATGGAACTCCTCCTCTCTCCCTTTGCCATTTTGGCGCTCATTGCTATCTTCTTCTCCGGTGCCTTCGGTTCTCTTTTTGTCGCTCGTTTTTTCGCGGACGGTGGCAAGCGGGCCGGGTACTTCGCGCACGGGGTAGCACTCTTGGGATCACTCCTTGGTTTGGTACTCGCTGGTGGCGTCCTTTGGGCCGGACAAGGTATCATCTTTGCCTTGCCGGGCGTCATCCCGGGTGTTATGGACTTCCATTTCCGCCTGGATGGGTTGTCGGCGTTCTTTCTCGGCATCATTTCGCTCATTGCCACCGCTTCGTCTCTCTACGGATTTTCGTATCAGAAGCATTTTTACGGCAAGTACGATCTTGGGAGCTTTGGTTTTTTCTACAATCTGTTTCTTCTCTCCCTCATGCTCGTCACGCTCGCTGACCAGGGACTCTTTTTCCTCCTGGTGTGGGAGTGTATGTCGCTTGCTTCTTACTTTCTCGTGATCTTTGAGCGGGACAAGAGCGCGAACCTCAAGTCTGGTTTCCTCTATCTCTTGATGACCCATGTCGGGACGCTCTTTATTACGCTCTCTTTTTTCTTGGCTCATCGCGCTACCGGCTCGTTTGATTTCGCTGTTTGGCGTGCGTCAGCCGGGACCATTGAACCGACGCTCCAGTTCTTGATCCTCCTCTCGGCCCTCATCGGTTTTGGTATCAAGGCCGGTATCATCCCGGTCCATATCTGGCTCCCCGGGGCTCACTCGGCAGCACCGTCGCATGTATCAGCCCTCCTCTCCGGCGTGATGATCAAGACGGCTATCTTCATGTTCGTTCGTTTCTTCTTTGATTTCTTCCCGGGGGCTCCAATGGGCTGGGGACTGGCCATTCTTATTCTCGGTGGTATTTCATCACTCCTTGGGGTGCTCTATGCGCTCTCTGAGCATGACATCAAGCGGCTCCTTGCGTATCACAGTATCGAAAACATCGGTATTATCCTCCTTGGTCTCGGGGCTGGGGTCACTTTCTTTTCATTAGGACTTGAGACCTTTGCCCTCTTTGCGCTCGCGGCCGCGCTCTACCACACCATGAACCATGCCATCTTCAAGGCCCTCCTCTTTCTCGGGGCCGGATCGGTTGTGGCTGCGACGGGGACCCGTCATATGGAGCACTACGGGGGACTCATTCGGCTCATGCCGCACACCGCTTTCTTTTTCCTTATCGGGTCGCTCGCTATTTCTGCCTTCCCGCCGTTTAACGGGTTTGCCAGTGAGTGGCTCACCTTTCAGGCGCTCTTTGTCGGTATCGGGGGCGCTGGGGTGCTCGTCAAATCAGTGTTCCTCTTTGGTATTGGGAGTCTCGCGTTTACCGGGGGACTCGCCGCTGCCTGTTTCGTCAAAGCCTTTGGGACCACTTTTTTGGCGCGACAACGCGCAACGTACCCGGCGCTTCATGAGAGTGGCGTATCGATGCTCATCGCCATGGGGCTCCTCGCGCTTCTCACGCTTGTCCTCGGTCTCTTTTCGACTATCGTGATTGCCGGTCTCATCGGTGTCATCGCGAGTATTGGTCTCACTGATCCGGTGACACTCCAGTTCCCGTTTGCTCAATTTGTCGATGCTCGCATGGAGTTTGCGAATATTCTTCCGCTTGACCAAGTCGCGATCGTTTTGGCGCTTGTCCTTGCATTTGTAGCAGGACTCGTGACCTGGTTTACCAAAGACCGCCAGATCGTCCTCGCACGGACCTGGGACTGCGGAACATCACTCACACCTCGGACTGAGATCACGGCCACCAGTTTCTCACGATCACTCATTACGATTTTCCGGGGTATCCTCCGCCCGACCAAGCAGACCGCGGTTGAATACCATGATGAGAACATGCGCTACTTTATCAAGTCACAGGAAGTGACGACGACGATTGAGGATCCATATCGCAAGCTCATCTATCATCCTCTCAATCGGGCGCTCCACGTGGTTGCCTCGCGCATGCGTCATATCCATGGTGGCAATATCAATGTGTATGTGCTCTACGTATTTGTGACGCTCCTCGCGCTCCTCGTTTTTGCCGCTCGGTCCTAATCATCCTCTCTTATGGAATTTTTTCTCTTTCTTATCCAGATCCTGGCGCTCCCAGTCCTCTCGCCACTCTTTGTGGGGGTGATTCGGAAGCTGAAGGCCCGTCTCCAGAATCGGGTAGGCGCCAGCGTTTTTCAGCCGTACCGTGATTTGTACAAGCTCTTTCACAAGGACGAAGTGATATCGACCGATGCTTCGTATATTTTCCGCTTTGCTCCATATATCGTGTTCGCGGTGACGGTTCTCGTGGGAGCAAGTGTCCCAGTGATCACAACTGTTGCCCCTTCGCTTTTTCAGGGCAATCTGTTGTCGCTCTCGTTTCTCGGGAGTGGGGATTTTATTACCATGATCTACCTCTTGGCCCTCGCCACCTTCTTTCTCGCCCTTGCGGGTATGGATACGGGGAGTGGCTTCGGTGGATTCGGTTCCAGTCGTGAGATGACCATGGCCGCACTTACTGAAGGGGGACTCTTCTTCTCGCTTTTGGTGGCGTCGGTGATCGCACAGTCGGGAAACGTCTTTACCATGGCTGAGAGTTTGGGGACACTGCCGTTTCAGTCGTTTGTGCCCTTGGTGATTGCGTTCGTCGCCTTCTTTATTGCTCTCCTGGCTGAGAACTCGCGCTTTCCCGTGGACAACCCAGCGACCCACCTCGAGCTCACTATGATTCATGAGGCGATGATTCTCGAGTACTCCGGCAAGCGTCTCGCGCTCATGGAGTGGGCGAGCTATACCAAATTGGCCCTCTTTATCGCGCTTGGGAGTAGCGTCTTTCTCCCGTTCGGGGTCGCGACCTCGTTCCTCCCTGAGATGCTTGTTCTCTCGATTCCGGTTTTTGCGGTCAAGGCGTTTCTCTTTCTCCTCGCCATTGCTCTCATTGAATCGACTATGGCCAAGTTCCGTATCTTCCGAGTGCCCGATCTCCTCTTTACCTCGTTTGTGCTCTCGGTCATCGCTCTCGTTGTAACGATCACGATTTAATCTTATGGAACATTCGCGCGAACTCTACTTTGCTCTCGACCTCGTCGCCTTTCTCGCGACGCTTTCGCTCCATCTGGTCAAGACCAATCGGAACCTGATTCGGCTCTACCTCCTCCAGTCTTTGGTAGTAGTGTCGTTTCTCCTCACCATCGGTCTCGCCGAGGGGGATAGGGGACTCGTGATTGTCGCGCTCCTCTCGGGACTCATCAAGGTCGTGATTGCACCGCTTTTCTTTGCTCGGCTCATTCGGCGCTATGGGACGCGCTTTACCACGAACAACTACCTGTCGACCCCGCTCTCTCTCACGGCGCTCATGGGACTGGTTCTCTTTTCGTACTCGAGTATTTTCTTGCCTCTCGGGATGCTTGTCCCGTCGGCCTTTGGTATCCTCCCGCTCAATCTCGCCATGATCCTCATCTCGATTTTCATGCTCATCAATCGCCGGGGCGCGTTTTCACAGATGGTAGGTATTCTCTCGCTTGAAAACAGTATTCTCCTCCTCGCTTCTTTTATCGGGATTCGTCAGCCGGTGGCGCTCGAGATGGGCATTGTTTTTGATATCGTCATCTGGATGATTATCGCTCAAGTGTTTATTTCTATGATCTAT
>CAYNNJ010000069.1:0-4533 GCA_964398755.1 uncultured Bdellovibrionales bacterium | reverse complement strand
GGATCTTGGTGAAGGACGCAACGAGCCTGGAACTCCTGAGTCAGGTTGATACGATTGTACTCGATAAGACAGGTACGATTACCAAGGGTAAGCCCGAAGTTACAGATGTGCGTGTGCTCGATCCTGCGTATGACGAAAAACAGATCCTTACTTTGGTGGGGAGTGTCGAAAAATTGTCCGAACACCCCTTGGCCGAAGCGATGGTGGCTCGGGCGCAAGCGGTCGGAGCAGACCTCGTTCCTGTGACGGATTTTCAGGCGCTCGAAGGAGTAGGCGTCAAAGCGCGCAGTGGAGAAAAAAATATTTTTATTCACAAACCAGAGAAGGGTGAACAAGATACAGCGCTCAACACACTCCAGGCCGAGGGAAAGACTGTGATCGTGGTGGAGGTAGATGAGAAGCGCGTCGGGCTCGTGGCCCTGTCCGATGCTCTCAAGGATGAATCAGTGGCAGCTATCCGGAGTCTTCATGAGAAGGGTATCAACGTCATCATGCTCACAGGAGACAATGCTCTTGTGGCCGAGCGAATCGCGAAGGAGGCTGGTATTGATACGGTGATGGCCGAAGTCTTGCCACAAGAAAAAGCCGGCAAGATCAAGGAGCTACAAGCGATGGATAAGGTGGTCGCCATGGTGGGGGATGGTATCAATGATGCCCCGGCGCTTACTCAGGCGCATGTTGGGATTGCGATGGCCACCGGAACGGATATTGCTATCGAGTCAGCCGGGGTGACGCTCCTTCATGGTGATTTACGCAAGATTGCCCAAGCGATCAAGCTCTCACGAGCGACGCTTTCTACCGTCAAGCAAAACCTCTTCTGGGCTTTCATCTACAATGTAGTGGGGATACCAATAGCGGCCGGACTCCTCTTTCCGCTCTGGGGCATAATCTTGAATCCCGTTTTTGCGGGACTCGCCATGGCTCTCTCCAGTGTCTCGGTCGTCGGTAACTCGCTTCGCCTCAAAACGAAAAAACTCTAACGCTATGGAACAAACATACACCTTCCATGTTTCCGGCATGCATTGTCACTCCTGCATTCTGCTTACAGAGGGAGAACTCTCAGAATACCCTGGCGTGACGAAAGCAGTGTCGAGCCTCAAGACTCACTCCGTGACGGTGACAGGCGATTTTGGCGAACAGACTCCAGAAGCGATTGCAGTTCAACTGAATGCCGTGCTCAAGAAACACGGCTATACTCTTTCCGTTGAGAAGCAGGAGCAAGTCGCTGACTGGTCACAGTTTCGAATCGCCTTACCTGTGGCGCTGGTGCTTGTGGCACTTTTTCTCGGATTGCAAAAGACAGGAATTGTAAATCTGGTGGATACCACTACAGTGTCGTATGGTACCGTCTTTCTGATCGGGGTCATCGCTTCACTCTCGACCTGTATGGCGGTAGTGGGTGGATTGGTACTCTCGGTCTCAGCTACTTTTGCCAAAGAAGGGGATCGGGTCAAACCTCAGCTCTTCTTTCATATCGGGCGACTCGTTTCATTCTTTGTCCTCGGAGGAGTTATAGGGGCGATCGGATCGAACTTTGCTTTGAGTACGGGCGCGACGTTTATCATGAGTTTCCTCATTGGTCTTGTGATGCTCATCCTGGGTATCAATCTCCTCGATGTCTTTCCGTGGGCCAAACGTCTGCAACCAGCTATGCCCAAGCTTCTGTCCAAGTACGCCTTCGGAGTGAAGCGCTTCAATCACACCCTCACCCCGATTCTTATTGGTCTTGCCACCTTTTTCCTGCCGTGCGGGTTTACCCAGTCGATGCAACTCTACACGCTCTCAACGGGGAGTTTTCTCACTGGCGGTCTCACCATGCTCACGTTTGCTCTGGGGACACTGCCCGTGCTGGGCCTCCTCAGTTTCAGTTCGTTTAGTATTGAGCGTAGTGCCCAGAGAGGCCTATTCTTCAAGACGGCCGGCCTTATCGTTATTTTCTTTGCGCTCTTTAACCTCTATAATAGCCTGGTGGCCGTGGGTATGTTCCCGGCACTCCTGAGTCTGTAAGTTACACTCTATTTTATGAAAATATTTTTTGGACTGATGCTGGCTCTCACGCTCTCTTTCGGGGGCTATCTCATTTTTGGTGGACGTTCAGGAGTAGAGCAAAAGAGTATAGAACCATCGGGAAACAACGTCACCAGAGTTGATGGAAAGCAGATTATCGAGATTCAAGCCAAGGGTGGCTATCTGCCACGTGTGACTACCGCCCAATCGGGGATACCAACCACGCTCCGCATCAACACCAGCGGTACGTTTGACTGTTCTTCGGCCATTCGCATCCCGAGTCTCAAAGTGAGCAAAAATCTTCCCGCCACTGGCGTAACCGATATCGATCTCGGGACACTCGCACCGGGGAAGATTGCGGGAAACTGTAGTATGGGTATGTATCCTTTTGAAATTCAGGTTAATTGAGAGGGGTTATATCTGTCATGCAGACATCGCTCACATAAAAGAGTATGGATATCGTCTCGCACGGGCTGTATGGGGGAGTAGCCTTCGGTCGCAAGAACCGTAAGGATTTTTGGTGGTCCTTTTTCTTTGGTATTGCTCCAGACCTGTTCTCCTTTGGTTTTTACACAGCTGGTACTTGGATAGGGATATTCGATCATCCTGACTGGTCGTCTGGGCGTCATCCAGATCCATCTCAGATTCCCCAGTTCGTCTCTACCTTTTATGACTACACCCATAGTCTCGTTATCTTTGCCCTGGTCTTTGGTCTGGTATGGATTATTCGCCGTAAACCCTGGTGGATTATGGCTGGGTGGGGACTCCATATTCTCGTTGATATCCCGACTCATTCGAGCGCCTTTTTTCCGACCCCATTTCTCTTCCCGCTCTCCGATTTCCATATTGATGGTCACCCGTGGAGTAGTCCCGAGATTTTTATTCCGAACCTTTTCCTCCTCATCGTGCTTTACACCTGGTTCTCTATTATAAAGCCTCGGCGGGGTAGGGTGCCGACCCCTTGATTTTTCTCGGAAAAGGTGCTATAATAGATGTAGAACTGAAAAAACGGGTGCCTCACGGGTAGCCGTTTTTCCTTTTTCTAAGGGCCTATCTCAATTCTTAGGTCTCTAGAAAATGTTCAGATTTCGAGGGGAAAACCATGAAAAGTGAGAAAGGCTATCGAGATAACCTGACGAGCTTTGAGGGGTTTTACACCGAAATATGGACATTTTATGAGGCAAGCGCTTGTTGCAAAGCTATTTGCGCGTTAAGAATTGAGGTAGGCCCTAAGCCAAAATATGAAAAACAAACATATCACCACAACTCAAGAATCGAGCATCCTGGCCCGGGCCATGGTTTTTCCTGTTGCCTCACACCATCTTTCTACTGATACGTTTTATGGTGCGTTCCTGTCGCTTGCTGTGGTAGTAACAGTACTCCTTACCGGGGCGAGCCATTCGGTGGCTCAGACTGAGACGGTATCCGAAACCTTCGTCAATCCTCGCCAGGCGATGCTTGAGAAGAAGGTGGGCGATCTTGTGCACGACTATCCTATCGCACAGATGACAGATATCATCGCCAAGCAGGACAAGACGACCGCCGCCTTTCTCGTCGGTATTGCCAAGAAAGAAAGTAACTGGGGCAAGCGTGTTCCGCGCGCCGATGACGGTTCTGACTGTTACAACTACTGGGGCTATCGTGGAGCAGGCTCGCGCGGTATCGCCATGGGACACGGTTGCTTTGGCAGTCCCGAAGAGGCGGTCGGGGTGGTTGGTGGACGAATCGATACCCTGGTGCATGAGTACAAGTTTCAAACGGCCGCTGAGATGGTCGTCTGGAAATGTGGTTGGAGCTGTGACGGTCACAGTAACCAGAGCGTCAAAAAGTGGATTGCCGATGTCGGCTTCTACAAACAGAAAATCTCCAACTAACGTGATATGTATGAACCAGCTCCCTTCCACAAGGAGCTGGTTTTTAACTATGAAAGGAAGAGCTTGACAAGAATGTCATTTTGCGGTACGGTAAGACATTATCTTTCGGGTGTAAAGTTTTGGCTTCCGGAGGGTGGATTAACACGAGTACGGCGTCTTGGTTGTTATGTCAGAAAAATACGTTTCTATTGTCATCCCGACACTCAACGAAGAGGGGAATGTCGGGTCTTTGGTGAAGCGCCTTGCGCGCGTTTTTGAGGAGCGCTCCCTCCGTGGAGAGCTTCTTTTCATTGATGATCATTCGACCGACCAGACTCGGGAGCGCCTCGCCACACTCGCCACCGAGTATGCCGATATTTTTACCATCGCCTGTCATCTGAAGGAGGGGAGTCGAGGCAAGGCCCAGTCGCTCATCGAGGGATTTGCTCGGGCGCAGTTTGGTACGATAGCGATGATTGATGCTGACCTCCAGTATCCGCCTGAAGCCATCCCTGGCATGATCGATAAATTGTCAGAGGGAGTAGATATCGTGGTCGCTGATCGAGCAGAACATGACACGAGTTTTTTACGGAAAACTTTGAGCAAAACGTTCCACTTTGTTTTTTCTCGTTTCCTCCACGACCTCCACTGTGACAGCCAGTCCGGACTCAAG
>CAYNNJ010000068.1:0-4556 GCA_964398755.1 uncultured Bdellovibrionales bacterium | reverse complement strand
GTTTCGGAGCTTCGCTGCGGAGCCGGCCCTGGTTCTCCTCGAGCCACAGAATGGTGCGGTGGTGGAGGACGAGGAAATCGTGGTCCGAGGGAAGACCGACAAAGGGGCGCAAGTGACCTTAAATGACCAAAATATTTTTGTTGATAATGACGGCCTCTTTTCTGACAAGCTCTTTCTCCGGGCGGGCATGAATACCATCACGGTGCGGACGACAAACCGGTTCAATAAAGAAAAAATAGTGACCTATACCATCGAGTCACGGCGACCAGTACTCGAAGTGGTGCCCCAAATTGAGTCGATACCGCCACCCATAGAGCCAACGAACTAGACAGGGTTTTTCGTGTATGATAGTATGAATGTATAGTAAACATAAATATACGCATATGGCCAAGGCAAAGCCGGGGACAGTTGAAAAGAAAGGGAAGAGCAGGATTGATACTGTTTTGGATACGATTGAAGAAAAGTTCGGTGAGGGGATGATGATGAAGCTTGGCGATGTGAAGAAGGTAGATGTGGCCGCTATCCCGACCGGCTCGGTGTCACTTGATATTGCGCTTGGGATTGGTGGCGTGCCTCGAGGACGGGTGGTCGAGATTTATGGACCGGAGTCCTCCGGTAAGACGACGCTTACGCTCCACATTGTGGCTAATGCCCAAAAACTTGGTGGGGTGGCCGCCTTTGTCGATGCAGAGCATGCGCTCGATCCGGAGTATGCCAAGCGGATTGGTGTCCAAATTAACGACCTCCTCATTTCTCAGCCGGATACGGGTGAACAGGCGCTCGATATCGTCGAGACCCTGGTCCGATCGAACATGGTGGATGTGATTGTCGTCGACTCGGTCGCCGCTCTCGTGCCCAAGGCGGAAATTGAAGGTGAGATGGGAGATCAACACGTCGGCCGTCAGGCACGACTCATGTCCCAGGCTCTCCGGAAGCTCACAGCTATCATCGCCAATTCCAACACGACGGTCATCTTTATCAACCAGATTCGCATGAAGATCGGCGTGATGTTCGGGAATCCCGAGACCACGACCGGTGGTCAGGCACTCAAGTTTTATTCCTCGGTCCGCCTTGAGGTGAGACGGAGCGCCCAGATTAAAAAGGGTGAGGAAGTGGTCGGGAACCTGGTCAAGGTAAAGGTGGTCAAGAACAAAGTCTCGGCCCCATTCCGAACGGCAGAATTTGATATCATGTACAACGAAGGTATTTCTCGGGCTGGTGATCTCCTGGATTCCGGTGTTCGCTATGGCGTCCTCAAAAAGTCGGGAAACTCGTTTCTCTACGGAGAGGTCAAGCTCGGGGCTGGACGGGAAAGTGCCAAGACCTTCCTCAAGGAAAACCCGAAAGTCCAGGACGAACTGGAACAAGCGATTATCGAACGATCCAAAGAAATCTCGGTCGCTCCCGTAGAAAGTGAAGATGCTGCATAAGCGATGCTCTATGACCTTTCGTGAGCGTTTTGAGGCTATCATCGTGAAAAGAGGGGAGAGTCTCGGCTGGAAACTCTCCCTCCATACGGCGTGGGTGAGCTCCGCGCTTTTTGTGCTGACCTATGGTTACCTCATGCTGACCGAGCCGGCGACGCTCCCGGTGACGGCGAACAAGGCCTCGGCCAATACCGCCATGATCTTGATCGGTCTTTCGTTTGCGCTCTCGGGCCTGTGCTACTTCTGGAACTTTATTGATACCAAGATCGTGTATCGGAAGTACCTGGGACTGGCGGGGTTTGCGTTCGGTTTGGCCCATGCGGTGATGTCTCTTTTCTACTATCTCGTCTTGAAACCCCGGGGCTATGAGTCGAGCCCACTGTATGTTCTCGATCACGTGTGGGACTACGGAGGATTTGTCATCTCAAACCTCTACGCCTTTGCTCTCGCCGTTATTGCGCTTCTCATTTTTGCTATGATGGCTGCGATTTCAAACCAGTATGCTATACATGAGCTTGGAGGCGTGTGGTGGCGGAGACTCCTCCGGGTTGGTTATGTGGCCTATATCAGTGCTACGCTTCATTTCCTTATCAAAAACGTTCCTGAGTGGCTCGCGATGTTTGCTACGCCCGAGCCTGAGCTCCCGCCACTCAACTTCATGATTTTTCTCTTGGTCCTTGGTGTGATCGGTCTCCGTCTCGCTCTCTGGTATTCTCTCCAGAAGAAAGCTCGGACGATGACTCAGACGACATCGGTCACAGGGTAACCTTTCGACATAAGCCGTGTAAACCCTTCGACTACGCTCAGGGTAAATGAAAAAGCGCCACCGTCGATGCGGGGCGCCTAGTTTGTTGTCCGTCGGCTGTCAGGCCGTCGGCTGTTGCGTGAAGTGGAGCTGTTCGTGCTCCGCTGTTCGGTGGTGTCGTGACGGAACCGTATGGCCGTTTCGACCGAACCCGGCGATGGCAGGTGCATCTTGCCGACTCATGGCATAGAGCTTGACGCCATGTTCCTGCTTGATGTGAGCGCTTCGCCAATCGATGCTCACGAGGGGGAGCACACCATTCAGCCGATCCTTTGGGATGTGCTGCTTCAAGTATGTTTTCCCCTCAAGCGTCTTGAGCGCTATCTCGCGCAGGCCAATCCCGAGCTTGGCGCACTTGCCACACGGGAAGTGCGAGAGAGTCAGGACAAAGCTGAGATTCTTTACGGTGAATGCCTCAACGCAGTCTTCAACGATGATGCGTTGCCTTGTTGCGTCGACATCTCTGCCGAGGAGTACCCCGCCACCATTGAGGCAGATTGGGTGCACATCAACGAAGCCGTTGCATCCCGTGAAGTGAGCCTTGAAGCGGTCGCGGTCACCGCAGGTGATGAGGACGGCTCCGTTCGGTGCCTTTTCCCTCAATTGATCCCCCCGAATTTCTTGGAGGTATCCAGCCTGAATGAGTGATTCAGCCAGGACAAAATCACTGTGAATTTCTGACATTACCCATTACCTCGTTCTTTGTTGCGGTAGAAGGAACCAGAGCGGCTTTGCTCTTGCTGGGAAGACTTTCCTTGGGCCTCGTTGAGACTTCAAGGTCTGCTTGGCAGTAAGACCAACCTGACTAGTATGTAAGAGAGTCAATTTGTGTCAACTCCGCAGAACATGGACTTATGGTATACTAATGAGTGCTATGTTCAATATCAAAAATCTTTCGTGGAACCTGCTTTTGGTAGGGGCTTTTGGTGCCTCACTCTTTTTTGCTGTGGCGCCCATGACTCACGCCGAGGATGACCCGGATGAGATAGAGGAGGATATCGAAAAGACCGAGAAGAAACTCAAAGCGGCCGAGAAGAAGTACGGCATCCTGGAGAGTAATCTGAACCACATTAGCTCGACTCTTACCTCGACCCAACAAGCCATCCTCCGAGTCCAGAATCTTCTCAATCAGACCTCACAAACAATTGATGAAAAGGAGATTGAGATCGGTAATTTGGACCAACAGCTGAACCTCGAGAAGAAGGTGCTGACGGGGCTACTTCAAGAGCTCTATCTCGCTGATGCGACGCCGCTTGTCGAGGTGGTATTGTCTGAGAATGATGTCATGGGCTTTCTCCAAAATGGTGATGGACTCCTCTCGACCCAGGAAAAGATTGTCGAGCTCATCGACGAGATAGCCAGCACCAAAGACAAACTCTTGGAAGAAAAGTCGACCCTTGAGGAGGCCAAGGCTGACCATGAAGAGCTCCTCGCAATTCAGAACAAGCAGAAACAGACCCTGGCCTATCAGAAGAGCGAGGTCCAAGAAGACCTGGAGGATCAGGCGACCACCGTCAACCGCCTCAAGAAAGAACTCTCAGAATTGCAGGGCGATTTGAGTACCATTCTCGGCAAGTCGTATAACGCCAAGGATATCGAAGAGGCCGTAGATTTTGCCAGCAAGAAAACCGGCGTGCCCAAAGGTTTTCTCTTTGGGGTACTCAAGATGGAGACCAACCTGGGGGCGAACGTCGGAGGCTGCACCTATGCTCAGGTAGAGGATGGAGCCGAGAAAAGCTACAAGGCCAAAAAGCTTGGGAAAACCGCCTGGGCGACATTTCTTCGTCGGCGAGATATATTTAAGACGATTACCAAGGAGCTCGATATCGACTATCGCAAACAAAAAGTGTCTTGTAACCCGAGGGGTTACGTCGGGACGGGGGGAGCGATGGGTGTCGCTCAGTTCATGCCTGATACCTGGGTCGCCTACAAGGCAGCAGTGTCGTCTGCGACCGGGCACCGACCACCGAGCCCATGGAATCTGACCGACGGAGTGATGGCTATGGCCCTCAAACTCGACAAAATCCCTGGGGTGGATCAGGGAAATCGCTCGGCCTGGAAGAAAGCAGCTGCCGCCTACCTCGGAACGAGCTACGCCCCATATATCAACGGTATTCTCTATTGGGCCGACAACTACAAAAAACTGCTGTAATCAGCTATTTTTTACTTGACCCCGCACCTTTTCTTGAGAGGAGTAGTCTTCATGTACCGTGCGTGAGCCGATAGGCGACTCCGTCTTACAAATTCACCCTTACCACCGGTCGTTATGGGAAAAGGTGCGGGGTTGACAAAAAGGCTGAAAAGTGCTAATTTGCGGGCAACGA
>CAYNNJ010000067.1:4281-4595 GCA_964398755.1 uncultured Bdellovibrionales bacterium | reverse complement strand
TCACTTTTCATGATTTTCATCACGAAATCTGAACATTTTCTCGAGACATGAGATTTTTGTACAGGCTCTAAAATTCGAGAAATATGGTATACTTTGGGCAGAATAACCTCGTTCAATTCATAAGCATTCCTATGGAAAATCTTCAGTCATACTTAGTATTTCTTATACCGATCACGGTCGGCATCCTCACCCAGCTCATCAAGTTCGCCCTCTACACCTACAAGCACGGCTTTAACCTCGAATACGCCTTTACTCATGGCCACATGCCAAGCGCCCACACCTCGCTCGTGGTCTCGCTCTTCGAGCGGCGCGCC
>CAYNNJ010000067.1:0-4271 GCA_964398755.1 uncultured Bdellovibrionales bacterium | reverse complement strand
AACGAGTGTCGCCTACTACGAGGGTATCCACTCTGGGGCCTTTGCTCTCTCGGCCGTCCTCGCCTTTATCGTCATCGATGATGCCGCTCGGATCCGCATGTATTTAGGCGACCAGGGACGGTACCTTAATATGCTCGTCGAACAGCTGAAGATTCCCAAAGAACAATTCCCCCGCCTCAAGGAGCGCGTCGGTCACCGAGTCAATGAAATCATCGGTGGCGCATTTGTCGGACTCTTTCTCACTATCTTCCTCATCCGCATCTTGGGCTAGAGAGCCAAAAGCAAAGCCCCTCTCATGAGGGGCTTTTTTGTTAGGCGATATTCTCAAGTTTCACAAGTTCTTCTTCGATGACCTGGCGTTCACTCCAAGGAATCCGAGTGGCACCAAGGGCCATCGTCACTTCGGCCCCCTTGCCGGTCACGAGGACAATATCGCCAATCTCGGCCAATGACAAGGCTTTGGCGATAGCCTCACGGCGGTCAAAGATTCGGAAGTAGCCTTTGTCTTTTTTCTTGGTCACTCCGCGTTCGATATCATCGAGGATCTGCTCTGGGTCTTCAAAAAACGGATCTTCGTTGGTGAGGATAATGATATCGGCGTGGGTACTGGCAATCTCACCCATCACCGGACGCTTGCCCCGGTCACGTTCACCACAGGCGCCAAACACATGGATAATTTTGCTCCCCGGGATCTTGAGGGGTAGGATGGAAGCATAGAGTTTCTCAAAAGCATCAGGCGTCACAGCATAGTCAATCAAGATATCGGCATTCATGTGATTCGGCACAAGCTCCATCCGTCCTGGGACGCCAGCGACACTTGCGAGCGCCTGTCCGGCTACCGTGAAATCGATCTCAAGGAGCTCGGCCACCCCGAGGGCAGCGAGGGCGTTTTCGATATTAAAGAGCCCGGGGATACGGAGATGGAACCTTGTCCCGGCCACTTCGAATTCTGTCCCCTTGAAATCAAGCGTCACGTCCGTGGCCTGAAGCGTTGCATCCGAGCGCTTGGTACTATAGGTCACCACGGGCTTCTGGGTATCAATGAAGTACTCGGGAGCCTCCATATCGAGATTGACGACGGCTGTCTTGGCTCGAAGAAACAAACGTCGCTTGGCCTCGCGGTAGCCCGCCATCGTCTCATGATAGTCGAGGTGTTCCCGCGTCACATTGGTCATGACGGCGATGTTATAGGGAATACCCCACACTCGGTTCTGATCGAGCGCATGAGAAGAAGTTTCGATAACCGCGTATTCACAGCCAGCCTCCACTGCCTCTCGGAGAAAGGCCTGGAGTTTCCAGGGGGACATGGTCGTAAACTTGGAAGCATTGACCCAGGCTCGCTCGCCTATCTGAAAATTGATGGTCGAGGCCATGGCTACCTGCTTGCCGGCGGTCATGAGGATACGCGTCACAAACTGCGTCGTCGTTGTCTTGCCGTTCGTCCCAGTGACCCCGATGATGCGGAGCTTGTTTCCCGGCATCCCATACCACGCACACGCCAACACTGCGTGCGTCAGGTGGTAAAGGTTTTTGACTGACTGCGGCAAGAATGATGAGACCAGACGTTTGAGAGACATAGGAAGTATTACTATGATACGAGTCGCTTCAACTTTTGGAGATGTCGTAACCCATCATAGAGGAGATACCCACGAGAATCAAGGATGATATCATAGGTCCCGGGATACAGCGTCGGTTCGGTCGTCGGTGCGAATCCAGTCTTAAATCTCGTGATGCCACCCCATGAATTGATTTTTGATTTTTGATTTTTGATTTCAGAATGAGATCGAATGCCACCGAAATCATAGCGGTGATAGCCCTCTTTCTTGGCCACTTTGATCTGCTCCCACTGGAGGAGGTACGGGGCCATAGCGTCACGATGGGCATCACTGGTACCACCATGGAGGTAGGTCACGGTGTCGCCAGAGAACATAACCAGGTTGGCAGCGATTATCTCGCCCTGATACTCGGCCACAAAGAGTCGGCACATCTCCCGAGGGAGTATCTGAAAAAACTTTTCGTAGTACGATTTTGGATGCGACGTGATGCCTTTCCGTCCCGAGGTCGCCGTGATAAGACCGAGAAAAGCCTCGATATGTTTCGCTTCCCGTGTCTCATATACTCTCACTCCACGCTTCTCAGCGAGTCGGATATTGTAGCGGGTCTTGGGTTTCATCTGGGCGAGGAGTTCGTCCTCGGTCGGCGTAATATCAATCACAAAGACTTCGCGTGGTTGCATGTCATGGGGCGCCTCAACAACCTTATTCGATACCGATTTCCGTATCTCCTCAAGTGTTTCTTCCGTCTCCGGCTCAATCCGTATCCACCGCATCCCGCTCTCCTTCGCCTTTTCAACCAGTCTTTGCATTCCATTCTTAATTCCTGCTTCATGATTCATGCTTCCAATTTTTGGTCCTCTTGGTATATACAAATATTTCCCAACAAGAGGAAGAGTGCGCACAATCCCGTTCGCCACAAAATCCCCCTCTTCAAATGGGACGATCGATTTTCCTGTAGCCTCCTGCAAACGAAGCCACTCCAGCGATTGTAGAAATTCCTTGTTCATGAAAAACGCTATTTCTTGCCCAAAGTTTTGAGGGCGGCGCGGATACGAGCTCCGACTTCCACCACATCAGCAGGAACGAGTTTGAGGGCTTCGCGGGCTTGGGACACCGAGTACCCGAGTGACGTGAGTGCTTCGAGCGCGTCCTGCCCAGCACCAGCGTCCCCATCCTCATCCCCCGCTACGGCCGTCACTTTGTTCTGGAGTTCCACGATCAGTTTCTCGGCCGTCTTCTTGCCGACACCCGAAACACGAGTGAGGAGCGAGGGGTCCTTGTTCACAATAGCGAGCCGAATCGTCTTTAGATCAGCTACCGAAAGAATCGACAGCCCCATCTTGGGCCCGATACCGGAAACAGAGATGAGGAGTTCAAACATATGGAGCTCCTCTTCATCGAGGAAGCCAAAGAGATTGAACTGGTCCTCCCTCACATGGGTATGAATATGGAGGAGCACCTCGTCCCGACCAGCCAATTTCCCCAGCGTATAGGCAGAAACGGCCACCTGGTACCCGACACCGCCCACCATGAGAATGACACTATTCCCTCGTATACCAGCAATTGTTCCCACGAGTTGTGCAATCATAGAGGGCAGCTTTTAGCTTCGTTAGCTTATAGCTTTTAGCTTTAAAAGCCTAAAATACTCATTCATTGTAACACGGCCGTGTTTCCCCTCAAACAAGCCAAACTCTTGGCACGTTGCTTCGCGAGCGACGGTGCCTTGCCAAAACACCTCAAGCATGCTACAAAGAGGAGGTCTCATCCTCTGTTTCTGTTTGTATTTTCATACCTAACCGCTAAACCCTAACAGCTAATTACTGTTCAAAAGTATGCCAATCAAGAAATCAGCCGAGAAGTACATGCGCGTGACCGCCAAAAACACGATCCGTAACAAGGTCGCGAACGGTGTCGTAAAGAGCGCCATCAAAAAGACCCGCGAAGCCGACACTGCCGGCAACATCGATGAAGCCCAGGAGACACTCAAGAAGGCCATCAAAGCCCTCGACAAAGCCGCTCAGAAGAAGATCATCAAGAAGAACACCGCTGCCCGCAAGAAGTCCCGATTGAACGCCCTCGTGAAGAAGGCCGCCAAGAAATAGATTTCAGAATATTCAAAACTCCCCTTCCGGGGAGTTTTTGTTTGTCTCATCTTTTCGCTCAAAACTTCCACACAAAGAGATCGAGTGACACCTCGGGGTCGGCTTTGCCTTGCTTCAAATTGGTGTCGATATCGGAGAGAAGAGTGAGGCCACGCTTGAGACGCGGGAGAGTCAGGTGTTCAATCACCGAGAGTGCCTTCTGGACCGTAAAGGGTGGGAGTTTGGTGGCAGAGACGATATCAGCGGGACGTTTGATGCCTTTGTCCCACGCCTCGCGGACAAGAAGGAGTCGACGCACCTGCCAGGCGCACATCGAGAGGACCGGGTACACTCCTTCGCTCTTTTCTCCTTCACGCCGAAAGAGGAGGAGCGCCATGTGCTGATTGCCTCGCCCGAGAGCATCCAGCGCCTGCCAGATTCCCTCTTCTTCCGGACGTGCTATGAGGAGCTCGACATCTTCTCGTGTAATCACGCCCTCCTTTCGGAAAGTCGCCAATTTTTCAAGTTCAGTGAGAAGGGTCGCGCCATTTTCACCAAGGAGGGAGAGGAATCTCTCTCGTCCCGGATTATCAAATCGTACAAGTGGATTAAAGAGTGCCAGTTCCTTGTCGAC
>CAYNNJ010000066.1:0-4602 GCA_964398755.1 uncultured Bdellovibrionales bacterium | reverse complement strand
TCTCAATATTCCTCCAATCTTGGCTTTAATAAGCCTCACATTTTGGCCATCTCTTACTACCTTGTCCGTATTGACTTTTTCACAAAAAAATGCTATAATAGACAGTTACAGAATTAGATTTTCCCCTACCCACCCTGGGTGCGGACTGTAACACCGCACCTTTACAATTGCATCAAACCAAGGAGCCAACCATGGCACAAACGAAGTTAGAAGTTCTGTGGGAAGTGGTTCAATCCACCGTGATTCCGTTCGTAATGGGACGGTTCATGGGCGGCCACAAGGCACCCAACCCGGCAACGGGTGGTGGCGGACAACCTGATGAACCGCTCAAGCAACAGACCACGTCACTTCTCAAGCCGAGAAACGACGAGGCGATTCAATTCGCCGTCGATGCGGCACTGCGTAAGTTGCCAGGTGGCGAACAGCACGTCGCAAACGTCCAAGCGGTGCGTGCGGCTCTCGAGCAGCACCAACAAACCGACTGGAGAAAGAACATAGGTTCGCTTGAGCTGACCGAACGATTCGAGCACGTGATGGCCACAGAAACCATCACCCGAGGCGGTCGCGGTAATCAACAACAAGCAGCCGGGGCAGCAGCGCAACCAGGCCAAGGCGGCCAGGAGCAAATCAAGCGCACATTCGAACGCCGACCCCTCGACTATGAGTACACGAAAGACGATCCGCGCGTCCAGCACCTGGTGCTGGTGTCGAAGATCGTTAGTGGCGAAGCGACTCCCGAACTGGGTGTTGCGAAGGCCACGAAGTACTTGCTTTCCGCCGGACTCATTGTGAAGCAGTCGCCCGCCCAACGGGTGGCAGCTGCAAGAGATGCGTCCGTCCGCGGACTGTACCACGCGACCCTCAATACGCCGGTCCAAGATGAAATCAAACGGCGTGAGCAAGCCATCGAAAACGAACGGAACCCAGATACACGGAAGCGTCTTGAGCAAGAGCTTGAGGCCTACACCGTGGCTCAAAGCCGGAATGCTGTCGCTGATACCAAGAGGACATTCCTCATGGTCCTGACAGTTGTCGGCTGCATTTTCGGAATTCTGTTCGCCGTCGGCCTCATCATTGCGGCCACCCTCAAATACACCTCGTAAGGAGATCGTCATGAGAATGACGTTTGGAGAAGCAGTCAAACTGGTGCTCAGCCAGTTTGGCATAGGCGTCCTCTGGATCCAACTCGGGATCTGGCTGGGACTAGTGCTCGTCGTCTTGATGGGCTTTGGCTCGATCTTTCTCTCGGCATGGGGCCTCGAGTGGATCACCGCGACATTCCTGGTGTTCTACCTCATCATCGTCCTGGGGGTGATCTACTCCCCCATCACGTGGAGTGGAATCTCAGGGACGGCAATCCTCGCCGGACAACCTGGTGGTGAACCGAACCTCAACCTCAACGACGGCATCACCGTCCTGAAGCGTTGGGCGCCTATCGCGCTCGACAAGATGAGTCTCGTGCTCATCTTCTGGGTACCCGCCTGGTTCCTGTACACCATCCTCTTCAGCACGGAAGGGTACGTCAAGCAGAACGTGTTCCTGTTCGTCCTCATACCGATGCTGGTCTACTTTGCCAAGGACGAATGGCCAACCGGCAAGTTGGTCCTGCGCATCGCTGGCTACCTCATGGTCGCCATTGCGGTCTACATCGTGGGAACTACCGTGTTCGGCACCGTCGAACGCAAGGTGGCCGATCCGTCGTCAGTCGTATTGCTCGATTACCAACAAGAGCAAGAACGGCAAACGATAGAGCGGGAGAAACGAGTGGCCAAGGACCTGACAGCACTCAAGAAGTCAGGCAAGGCATTCACCGCAGAGCAACAAGCGGTGTGGGAATACCTCGAACAGAAGCGCCAGGCGCAAAGTCTGCGCCTCAAGGACATGAAGTCAAATGTCGAGGAGTTCGTGACTGAAGCCAAGCCGACGCAATCGGCCTGGTGGAAGCAGTACTGGCCCCTCGTAGGCGGCATCATCATCGGTGGCATCGCCCTCGCTGTCTACAGCAGGAGGCGACTCGCTGGTGGTAGTGGCGCCGCAGGCACGGCACACGCTGCGCCGGCTGGGGCACACGCACCGACCAAGGGAAAGACAGGCTGGGGTACGAGGGTCTTCCAGATCCTTTTCCTCATGATCGTCGGCTACGTCGGATTCCTGTACTACACGGGCAAGATCGGGTACGACAAGATCCACACGGTGGTGATCGGCAATCTGGCAGAGCAACAGGTCTGCGGGTTGCCGGAGAATGCCTGGCTGACATTTCGACCAGTGAACCCGGTGCTGATTGCCTTCCCAAGAGGCAATGCCGAGGAGGTCTACGACATCACCCGCACCATGCGGATGGTGACGAACCTGGAGGAGAGCCCCAAGCGGTTCTCCTTCCCGAGCGAAGAGTTCCGTACCAACCAGTACGGATGCACTGCGCTCAGCCCGAGTGAAGCCGAAAACTGGAAACAGGTCGGCCAAGCCAAGAGCGCCAAATCGGTGCTCCTCCGGATCAAGTCAGCGTGGCGGCTGACATACGAGTAGCGAGAACCTCGCTACCAGACAGAACGGGCAGTAGGATCAATTCCTGCTGCCCGCTTTCATTTTCTATCAAGTAACCCCTCTATTCTTCCGACAGCTGGGAGAAGTACATATCAACATCGCTAATCCACTTCTTCACGCTTTCCCGGCTGTGACCCTGACAGCTGAAACCACATTTCCAGACAATCATCTTTTCCGGGGTATCCAATTTTTCAGACTGAATGAGTTTTTCCAAACGCCGAGCGACGGTCTCAACCGCATCCTCACGACTATTGAAACAGGTGTGGCCTCCCGAGCCCATCATGCGTCGTATCCCCCGGTAACCCCAGTAGTTGAAACAATCCTGGCCCTCAAGGACCGGGATACGCTTACCCCAGTTACTTTCCTTCTTGGCGATACCAATAAGAAATGCCGCCGTGAGTCGATCCTGTGCGAGGATAGCCGGGAGCATCGCCTCAATCGGGTAACCCCGGACCATCTCACGAATACTCTCCTCATATTTTTCTTTGGTCACCTGGCCAAAGTATTCAAAAAAGATGTCTTGGTTCGGATCATAGGACGGGAGTGATTCGGTGGCGGTGACAACCGGGGTTTCAGGTACCATCGTTGTCATCGGCTCTGGGGATCGGGCAAAAACGCCAGCACCGAGGTAGTGCGCGATAAAAGCCATGCTCACCATCCCAAAAGCAATCCCGCTCACAATCGAGCCGTACACCAATTTGTTTTGTGAAAGATCAGGGACGAACCGAGCGAGGATTCGTTTGGTTCTCCGACCGTAGAGCTCTGTTCGTCTCAAGAGACGTGCCCATGACTGAGAAACGGAGCGTTCTTTGAGCTGAGAGACCAAGGATTTCCGTTCGGTCCGAATACTATCGAGACTGGTGCGCTTGGGAAGAATAGGCGCCGGCACCGGACGATGAGAGAGTGGCGCTACCGGGGGCACCAGCGGTCGACGAGCGACCATATCAAGTGATGGAGATTTTTTTCTCGCCCGTTCGGCGAGTGATGCTTCGAGAGAATAGCTCATTTTTTTGTATCAATGCCCTTCTATTCTATCATGATTCTGCCGTCGTAACCACAGAAAAAGAAGCACCCCGGAGGCTATCATCACGATTGACAATGCTTGCCCTCTCGTGAGGATGCCGTAGAGGAGGATCACACCCCGATCGGGCTCTCGCACATACTCAACCAGGAAACGAAGAATGCCATAGAGAACGAGAAAGAGCGCCGAAAGCCCTCCCGCGAGATGGATGCGTGAACGAACAATGAAGAGAACGGCAAACAGGAGTACCCCCTCAAGCAAAGCCTCGTAGAGTGTCGATGGATGGCGAAGCGTGCTGGGTATGACACCGGGGAAATACATCCCCCAAGGGACACTCGTCACCCGACCATAGAGTTCCAGATTCAAGAAGTTACCGATTCGACCGGAGAAGAGTGCAAGCGGAGCGACGAGCGCCACGATATCAGCGAGGAGAAGAAAGTTGAGCCGATGACGTCGACTGAACCAGTAGAGAGCTGCGACCACGCCAAGGAGTCCACCATGGAAACTCATACCTGAAATTCCGGTCCAGGACCCATCACTCGCAAACGGGAGGATGATACTCATCGGATGAGCAAGGAACCAATCCGGTCGATACCAGAGAGCAAAGCCAATTCGTCCCCCCAGCCACGCGCCGAGAAAAAGTGAGAAAAAGAGATCAAACCATGACTCAGGTGGAAGTATGAGAGGAGAGGTCAGTCGCCGCGCCATGAACCAAGCGAGCGCTAGGCCCGCAAGCCACATGAGTGCGTACCACCGCAGGGATAGAAAACCGACCGTAAAGACGATCGGGTCTATCTGTCCAGGGAGATGTTGCCACCAATTCATACGCTTACTGATTGTATTCCTTCAGCTGATCCCGGAACTCGATGCTATAGATCTCCGAGAGCGCCATAAAGAGCGAGACGATAATCGGTCCAATGATAAAGCCGGGAAGCCCGAAGAAAGCGATACCACCAAGTGTCGCGAAGAAAATGAGGAGTGGGTGCATCTGAGTATCTTTGCCCACGAGCTTGGGACGGAGAATATTGTCAATCACC
>CAYNNJ010000065.1:0-4672 GCA_964398755.1 uncultured Bdellovibrionales bacterium | reverse complement strand
GACTACCTCTATCAGCGGCCAGAAGTTGCTTGGGAGCAGGTCTGTGCTTTCGGCACAAGCTATGGCGCGTACCTACTTGCCTGCCAGCCGGCATCATTCAAGCTCCTCGCCTTTCGGGCGCCCGCCCTCTACCCAGACGATCATTGGGAAGAACCCACTTCGGTGATTGTGGGTTGGCCAGAACTTCACAAGTGGCGAGAGAAGACGCGTCTCCCAGAAGAAAGTCGCGCCCTCTCTGGCCTGAGCATGAGCGACTTCAAGGGTGACCTGCTCACCGTGGGAAGTGGGATCGATGAGGACATGCCTCCGCAGGTACTCGAAAGCTACCGTCAGGTTGGAGCTCGCTACCACAGCTACCAGGAACACATCATCCCTGGTGCCAGTCACTCCCTCAAGGACAATGCGCATCAGAAGGAGTTCATCGCTGTAGCCGGCGAGTGGTTCACACGGCACTATCCGAAGTAGCAGCTCCCTCGGTCCGATTCTGGACCGGGGGCTTTTTCTTTTGTGCAGCCGAAAGGAGTGCGTCAGCAAATACACTCACGAGTAATCCGGCACTTTTATCAATTTCATAAGAAGACTGCGCGATACTGCGAGGAAAAATAAACTTAAACAACCGTGGCACCTGTTGTTCAATCGGACCATGAAGTGCTGGGACGGTATCCACTAACAAGAACTCCCCTGGGTTACGCACATCAGCGAGCGATATACCAGGCCGCTTATACTGAAGAAACATTCGTAGACACCGGCCGGAAGCTCAATCTCCATACTGGTAATGCCTCTCGGTGAAAAGGCGATATGAGCACACGGCAGACGGGTTTTGAGGGCTTTGTTCACGGCCTCAAAATCAAATTGGGCATCAATATTGAGGTGGGCCAAGAGATGAAAAAACTCCATTGGTGGCACCCCTGCTTCGAGGAGCATGAGTGAGTAGAGCACCAACGACCCAGTAAAACGCGGGTTACATTCGCTCGCAAAAATCTCCTGCGTCTCTTGGTCGTACAAAAAATCAATCCCAAAAATACCCTTGTACCCTTGGGCCCGAAGATATTCACCCACAGCCTCCACTACACGCTGTGCTTCCGCCTCTGCCTTTGGTTCCCAATCAACAAATCCCAGGTCATTACCAAAGAAAATACCATTGGCCGAGACGCCATGGAGAGACTGAGGGACATCGATGAGTTGAAGCTGGAGCGGTCCTGAGAGCGTACCCTGAGGCATCACACAGCCAAGCATCGATGTTGAGTGACCCTTTACAAAACGAGCACACACGATAGTTGAAAAGCTCTTGTCTTCCATGAGTATGTCCCGACATCGATCAAAATCAGCCTGACTATGAATGAAAAATGTGCCTTCGTTCCCTCCTGTTTCTTTGTCACCCCGCTGGACAACAAAAGAGTTTCCTACCTCTTTTTGCAGTTGTTCGTACGAAGCATCAAGAAACACCTCCCGCAGATACGTCTGGGTCGGCAACACCGGCAATCCGAGCTTTTTTACCAGCGCCTTGAAATGTTGTTTGTACATCACATCCTCAAAGGTCTTGGGATTATTGCCGATATAGGACATCTGGAGCTTATCCAAATCCTCAACAATCTTTTTGGTCATGGTATAAAACATCAGCTTTGGCGCATTCTTCATTGAACGGACAAAGCCCTGAAACCGATGGTTCCCGATAAGATAGCCCGTCCCATGAACACGTTCGGCCACATCAGGAAACTTGTCTTCGAGCACATACATCGAGAGAAATTGCTCCATCACATCGACATCACTTGAACGCTGGACGGTATAAATGGCGTAATTTTTGAGAAAAAATGAGGGAATAATCCGCGTATACGGCGTAATGCCTACGGAAAGAATGGTTGTACGTTCAAGCTCGCGTATGACCGCGTCAATATTGGGAATTAAATTTTTCCACTGCTGTGGATGGTAGGGGTTGTTGTTCATAAAACTATCATAGCAAATATTTGAGAAATATGTGAAAAGAGGCAGGTGTCGCGGTTGCAACTCCTGCCTCTCCTTCTTTCGCCAACTAACCTGACTTCCTCTTTGGGAAGTTACTTCGGCCAGATTGGCTTGATGGCCGTCACCAGGCGACCCTTGTCCCCTTCCCTGGTCTGGACCAGGACCGGTTGCCCCGGGAGGACGAGCCCGTACTCGCCCGCCCTCATGGCAAGCACCGGAACCGGGTCATTCTCGGTCCCCTTGACCGGGATCGTGCCGAGCGGGACGAAGGCTTCGACGTCATCAGGGCACAGCACGCGAGCTCCGATGAGTGGATTGAACCAGAGCACGATCGCCCCGGTCCAGCGTGCCTCCATCGGGAACTGAAACCGGTCCTCGTCCCATTCCGGCAATTCGGCGTCTTCAGCCTTGGTGTAGGCCTCGTCTTCGACGGCGATTTCGATCAGCCGCGGGCCGGAACGGGGCATGACGCTCCGCAGCCAGTCCGCACCAGGGTAGGCATGCTCGTAGAGCAGCGGTGCGACGGCGTACCGTTGCTCCGCAACCACGACCTCCTTGTAGTCCTTCTGGTCGCAGTCCTTGGGCAACTGAATGATCTGCCCAGAGCCCACTTCCTGTACGGACAAGTAGAAGGCGCCAGCCCGGCTCACGACCGCAACCTGAAGGTTGATGAAGTGGCCTTTGGCATCGCGGAAAACGAGGTCGGCGTTGTCCTGATCCTTCACCCGGGTGCTCGGCACCCAGAAGTCGCCGCGCTCTTGCCGTTGCCACGAGATCGGCACCCGCAGTTCCGGGACAGGCCCGTCACCACAGTCGATCACCTGGCCCGCGTGGCAATAGAAGGGAACGATTCCTTCGAGTAGGTTGTGCGTGAAAGTCACGACCAAGTACTCAGGACGGCGATCACCAATCTTGATGCCGGCCCAGTAGTACCCGTCGAGATCAGACGTCTTTCCGAGCCAGAAGCCCTGGGTTGACATGGCGACCGTGCCGACGTTCGGATGAGACCACGAAATGGTGCTCGTCGACTTGGCCTGACCGGTCGACCAGGTTCCATTCTTCTTGTTCTTGGCAGGGTTCTCTCCCCTGCGGAAGTACCCCTTGAGAACCTTGAGCTCTGAAAGGGAATGGAGCGGTTGTGCCATGGTTGCCTCCTAGGCGTTAGGCGTTGACGAAAATTGTGAAGGAAAGCTATGACACCGTCCCTCGTGGGTGATGCAGTCGACTTTTTGAGCCAACTGTATATTATACACCTTTTTAATACAAAAGTCAATACTGAGTAGGCAACAAAAAATGGCTCGAATGAGCCATGGTTTTGAGGGAAATTTTGGGAGTAATCTAGAGCTGCACTTCGACGGTTCGTTCTTCGCCTCCACGGAGGATGATGAGAGAGAGGGCATCGCCTTGGTTGTAGCGGGCAACGAGCTCAGAAAGAGGGTTGTCGAGGTTTATTTCTACCCCGCCCACAGAAACGATGATATCCCCTACCTGGAGTCCGGCACGTATCGCTGGGGAATCAGCGATGAGCGCGAGTCCGGTTGTCCCAGAACGTGAGTAGATAAGCGCTCCACGATCACGTGAAAGTCCCTGACCGAGCGCGAGAGCCTTGGTAATCGAGAGGTAGTAGGCCCCGAGGATTGGACGATTCTCAAGAGTCCCGGCAATCACTCGGTTGAGCGAATCACGGACGACGTTTGCTGGCAGGATAAACGACTGAAGGACATTGTTCACGGTGAGCGCTCCGACAATTCCCACCATTTCGCCGTTGTACCCAACGACCGGGCCACCAACGAATGATTCAGGCCGGGCCAGGTCCATCTCAAAGACACCCTCCCATTTCTCAGAGGATGCCACTGTCTTCCCGGAGAGGTTAAAGATGCGGTTAACGTTCCCAAGGAGTCCGACCGAGAGTCGATTCTGATATTCCGCAAAGGTGTTGCCGATCGCAATGAGCTTGCGACCAACCCGAGCATCGTCGGAATTGGCAAAAGCAATCGCCGGCGTATTCGAGGCATCGATCACTCGAAAGTATGAAAGATTGGTGAGCGTATCCCGCCCCACGAAACTCGCTTCGTGGATGGAACCATCGTAAAGTAGAATGGAGTAACGAGTGTTTGTGGTATTGAGTGGTGCCTCGCTATAGGTCACAGCGAGCCCGTCGTTTGTGAGGAGGACACCCGTCGTGGTAATGACCGTTTCAGCGGCCGCTCCAAGAGTGGCCACACTCCCCTTGGCATCTTTGGTAAGGGTCGGCAGAGCGACAATGTTCACCACCGCCGTTGCCGGCTGGGAGACAATCTTTTCTACCGAGTCATCCTCGCGGATAACCACCTGCTCTGTCTTGTTGATCACGGTCACTCGGTCGGCTACTTGCTCAAAAAAGGGAAACTGGCTGAAATACGGAGAGGCAGCGAGGCGTGGGAGGAGAGACCGTTCAAAAAACACCCCACCGATACCCCCTAAAATGAGGATAATCATGGCGAAAAGGGTGAGAAGAATGGCTTTTTTGAGGAAAATCTTGACCATAGCAGTGACTTACTTCTATCACATTTTTCCATTTCTGGCAATGTATCAGCGATTTTCGCTCGTTATTCTCTTATCTCAACTTTGAGACTTCCTCGTCGGGCACTTATCCCACATGTTTCTTTTAAAAATCCTTTCCCTTTTCATTTCCACAGATGCCACCGAACATCCCTGACTCACTTCACCG
>CAYNNJ010000064.1:0-4718 GCA_964398755.1 uncultured Bdellovibrionales bacterium | reverse complement strand
CCGCTCCTGTCACCATCGTCAGCTATACTGATTTTGAATGTACGCACTGTGGCAACTATCGGCAGGCACTCAAGCAAGCCGTAACACCATTTGGTGATCAGGTCCGAGTCGTGTACAAACATCTCCCGCTGTCGTTTCATGACCAGGCCGAGAACGCGGCAATGGCCTCACAGTGCGCCTACGCTCAAGGGAAGTTTGATACCTATGCTGACTACCTCTTTACGAAACAGACTGAATGGGCCAAGACCAAGGGGACACAGAAGTTCAAGGACTATGCCTGGTGGCTCAAGCTTGATGGTCGTGCCTTTGCGACTTGTTTAGATAAAGGTGGGGCAAGAGAAAAAATAGTAAGAGACAAAGAAGAGGCCGGGACGCTCCGTGTCACTGCGACGCCTGCCACTTTTGTGAATGATACTTTTCTCGATGGCGCCGTGAGCGTTGATGACATCCGCACCACCATCGAATCCGTCCTCGCCAAGTGAGGTACCAAAAAGACGCTTCTTTCGAGGCGTCTTTTACATTGGAGCCGATGACCGGGATTCCCTCCGTAGGCGGGCAGGGAACCTGAGACCTGTTCGTTATTTTCTGAGAGCCGTCTCGGAGGATCGAACTCCGGACCTTGGCGTTACGAATGCCACGCTCTACCAACTGAGCTAAGACGGCTCTCAAAAAACAACCTGCGTATACTTTACTGAGCCCCGCCCGTACCGAACGCGGTACGTTCGGGCGGGTACATCGGCATTGCTTCGGAAATTCTAGCCTACTTTCCAAAAAGGTTCAAGGGCCAAGTGAAATATGGTATACTCATCCTATGAATGACATGGGTCAAAAAATCGAGGTTCTTCAACAAAAACTCCTGCAGTTGCAGGACTATCTTTGACTTTGCCAAAAAGGCTCTGCGGGTCACTGCCCTCAAAAAGGAGAGTGAGCATCCCGCGTTTTGGGATGATCCCAAAAAGGCTGGGCGAGTCATGCAGGAAATCGAGGCACTCCAGCGCGAACGTCAGTCCTTCGACGCCCTCCGGGAAACCCTCGCGAACCTGGCACTTTTTGCTGAGGAAGAGGGGACTGATATCGAGCTCATCGCTCCGGAATATACCAAGACGGAGGAAATGATTCATGCTCTCGAATTTCGTACGCTCCTTGGTGGTGACTACGACAGTGCTTCGGCCCTCCTCACGATACGAAGTGGCGCCGGCGGAGTCGATGCCCAGGATTGGGCCGAGATGCTCATGCGCATGTACCTCCGCTACGCCGAGAAGAATGGCTTTCGCTCGAGTGTCCTCGACGAGACGCGCGGTGGTGAAGCTGGCGTGAAGAGCGTGACGCTTGAAATCGATGGCGCCTATGCCTACGGCTATCTCCGTGGTGAAGCGGGTATCCATCGCTTGGTCCGTCTCTCGCCCTTCAATGCCAACAGCCTCCGTCAGACCTCGTTTGCGTCGGTTGAAGTCATGCCCGTCATCGAAAATGACGATAGCGCGATTGTCCTCAAGCCCGAGGATCTCCGTATTGATACCTACCGATCCTCCGGGGCAGGGGGGCAGAACGTGAACAAGACCGAAAGTGCGGTTCGTATCACTCACCTGGCGACGAATACGGTCGTCTCATGTCAGACCGAGCGCTCCCAACTTCAGAATCGTGAACAGGCCATGAAACTCCTCCGCTCCAAATTGCTCCAACAAAAATTGGAGGCCGAAGCCGAGGCCAAGCGTAAGATTCGGGGTGAGTGGAAGAGTGCCGAGTGGGGGAATCAGATCAGATCCTACGTCCTCCATCCCTACACCCTCGTCAAAGATCATCGCACCAACGTCGAGACGAGTGATACGAGTAAGGTCCTCGACGGTAACCTCGATCAGTTTATTGAAAGCACCCTCCGTTTCCTCAAAGTTGAATAATCATCAATACAAAAGTATGCCGGAAAAAAAGCCAATCATCAGATTTGAAAATGTTACCAAAACCTACCTCGAAAACACACCGGTCTTGAATCAGGTGAATCTTGTCATTTACCCGGGCGAATTTTTGTCGCTTGTCGGGGCGAGTGGGGTCGGCAAGTCGACGCTCCTCAAGCTCATCTATGCCGAGGAAGTGCCGACTGAGGGCGAAATCTATTTTAACGAACGGCCACTCAGTGCTATCAACCGCAAGCACCTCCCATTCTATCGACGCAATATCGGTACGGTGTTCCAGGACTTCAAGCTCTTGCCGAACAAGACGGCCTTTGAAAACGTGGCTTATGCCCTAGAAGTCGATGGTCGTAGTCAAGAAGAAATCGACGCTGAGGTACCGGAAATTCTCGAAATAGTCGGGCTCGGGAGTAAGATGCATCAGTTCCCCAAAGAGCTCTCGGGCGGTGAGCAACAGCGCGTCTCTCTCGCTCGGGCCCTCATCCATCGTCCCAAGGTCATTATCGCCGATGAACCGACAGGGAACCTTGATCCAGTGTCATCGAACGAAATCATCCGACTTCTCCTCGAGATTAATTCCTTCGGCACGACCGTCATCCTCGCTACCCACAACAAGGGTATTGTCGACAAACTCGGCAAGCGCGTCATTATGGTGAACGGTGGCCGGATTGTCCATGATGAGAGCAAAGGGAAATATATGCTACAATAAAGAGCGTGATTCTCATTCGCTTCGTTAGGTAATAGAAACATGAAAACACTCAAACTGTGGCGCACATTTCGTGAGGGGTGGCAGAACTTCCGTCGCAACGGATGGCTGTCTTTTGCTACGGTGAGTATCCTCACGCTCTCCCTTTTTATTGTGGGTATATCGTCGCTCCTTGGTCTCACGACCCACTACATGCTCCAGAATATGCGTGACAAAGTGAGTATCAACGTCTCTTTTAATCCCGATGTCCCGGAACATCGCATGCTCGAGATCCGTGACGAGCTTGCCAAGTACAAGAAGGAAATTTCGTCCGTCGAATATATCTCGCGTGATGCCGCCCTCGAGACCTTTCTTGCAGAGAACAAGAATAATGCCGCTGTCACTCAGGCGATCGAAGAAATAGGAGAGAACCCGCTTCTCGCCTCGCTTGTCATCAAGGCCGTGGCACCGGAATACTTCGAAGTTATCGTCAATCAATTACAGCGCTCAACCTTTCAGAGCGATATCAGTCGTATCAATTACGACAAGAACAAAAAGATTTTTGCGAACCTTGAGCGGATTAATAAGACCACCCAAAAGATTGGTCTCGGACTCGGAGCCGCCTTTATCTTTATTGCGGTCCTCATCACCTTTAATACCATCCGCATCACCATCTACTCGCACCGCCAAGAGTTTGAAATCATGCGGTTAGTGGGTGCCTCAAACATCTATGTCCGGATGCCCTTTGTATTTGAAGGGGTGTTCTACGGTATCTCTGCTGCTTTAGCGACGGCGCTTGCCCTCTTTGGAGCAGCCTACTTTATCTCTCCTTTGACTGAGGGGGCCATCCCGCAGGGGAATTTCATGGGACTCTACATCAGCTTCTTTCTTCCGGTTTTCGGAGGTATCCTTCTCCTTGGTATCGCCCTTGGCGTCCTCTCAAGTAGTATCGCCATCCGTCGTTACCTCAAGGTATAGTCTTGACCGGAGGCCTCTTTTTCGCTAGGATAAGGAGGCTTTTTCATTGGGGAGTAGCCCCTGGCCGCGCCAAGGCGCAGCCGCGGGCAGGCAAGCGGTAAGCAGTAGGTTATTAAAATACTGGGGAGTAGCCAAGCGGTAAGGCAGTGGGTTCTGGTCCCACCATGCGAAGGTTCGATCCCTTCCTCCCCAGCTAAAGCAAAGAGCTGTCCATGTTGGGCAGCTTTTTGGTTTTAGATGAGGAAGAGGAGCGAACAGGGAAAAGCCTGCCCGAAACGCTTCGTGTAACGATGCGGGCGGGGGTCGGAAAAACGGGAGTTTTTCTGTTGCGGAGAGCAGGACCTCTGGTCCGCTGAGAACCGAGGGGTTCTCAGAGCGTATCCGGCATGACGGTACGCTGTTCGATCCCTCACCTCCTCTTATGTCATATTCGAAACGAGTTGTTCGATTTCCCTTCGTCCCAGCATACGCAATTATTAGGCTCCTTCAGAGGGGCTTTTTGCTGACCCTTGCCAAATGGCGAATTGGAGGTATAATGGGGGCGCAATATTGCGGGTCCCTTAAAGGGGTTGTCATGAAGATCTTGCGTTTCTCGTGCACGGGTCCGTGCGGAGTGCAACCAGGTTGTCACAAGAACTGCTCGGAAGTGCATCTGCTTCACTTCGGTGTCGGTGCCATTCCGGAACCAGGGACACCTCTCCCTTCTCCGTTGCGTGAGCGCTTGCTTGCAATCATGCACAAGCACATGTGCCCGAACATTGACATATCTACGTGTCAGGTTTGGGTCGGCACCGACAGGGACGTAGCCTGTGTCGAACGTGTCTTTGATGCGCTGGTTGCGTCAGATATGACACACGACATCACTACGCAGTGGATCCAGTCGGTCCTTATGGACCCTGAGCATGTCCCCGACGTGGTGAGCGAAGCTTTGAAAGCGACGAAGTCCGCCGAGGTCCTTGAGGCCTTTGATCGACTGGTGGAGCACTGCATCGAGCTTCGGCGTCGCCCAGTCGGCGAGCTCCACTCGCTCAACGAGACTGTTCCGGCCTGAGGGCTGAACCACTACAGGCGTACCGCATCGACGGGCGCCTCTTTTTTATTTACAACACTCCTCACTCCGATATATACTACAGTCATGAAACACAAAG
>CAYNNJ010000063.1:0-4729 GCA_964398755.1 uncultured Bdellovibrionales bacterium | reverse complement strand
TTTTGCTCAAAACTCCCTCTCAGATGATTCCAAGGTATTGATTAGAATACGCCCCGCACCATTTCTTGGTCAAATATATCGACTTTTGATGACCCGAACCGATAGGTGGCTACGGCTGAAAAGATTATTGGCATGCAGAGAAAATTTTTGGAAATGGTGTAGGGTCAAGTACCGGCCAAATTTGCTTGACAAAAAAATATGGTATATAATAAGGACATTAAAAAACAAAAAGTAAGGAGGCGCCGTTTTCATACCTAAAATGAAAATGTGCGAAACACAAAAACTATGGTACAGCACACGAACCCTCCAGAGGAGGAGTCCAAAAACGATGCCGAGCAGGCCATGAAGATTCAGGCGCTCCGTGACATGGTAAACAATGCCGAAAAAACGATTCAGGGCGCCAAGGACATGCTTCTTCAGCTTGAAGGCAAAAAGAAAACCGGTCGGCCACGCAAACTCGAAGTCGATGCCTCAAACGGCACCATTATCGAAGGAACGTTCGATGGCCAGATTATGCTGGGTACCGATGGCAAGCAGTATCCCGTGCCGGCAAACTATGCCTCCAAGTCCAAACTCGTTGAGGGTGACATGCTCAAGCTCACCATCACTGATAACGGTACCTTTCTCTACAAGCAAATTGGTCCGATTGAACGACGTCACGCCCTCGGCGTAGTGACCCAGGATGAAGCTGGTAACTACTATGTGCTCGCTTCCGGCAAACCACATCGTGTCCTCCTCGCTTCTATTACGTACTTCAAGGCCTCCCCTGGTGATGAGGTAGCCGTCGTCCTCCCTCGAGATATCGACAGTAACTGGGCAGCTATCGAGAACATTATCCAAAAGGGTACCCACAAAGACTGGGAGGGAGAAATGGCCAAAGCAGCCGACCAAAACAGTCCGGTCAATAACTGGAAAAAAGACCTTCCCAAGGAAGAGTTCTCTACTCCAGTAACCGAAGCTCCTCGCACGACTGCTCCCGCCACCCCGCTTGATGCTTGGGTCCGGGATATGGAAGAGATAGAGAAAGAAATCAACCAACAGCAATAAATTCTTCATAGCCATGAAGCTCACTCCACGCGACGTTATTTTTGGTGCCATCAATGGCGCCTTTATCGGTGTCCTTTCCCCGTTTATCTTCAGCAACCTCGGGGCTAAACTCCCGGTACCGATTCTCGTCTTTATCCCGGCACTGGCTATCGGAGCGGCGCTGGGGATCGCCGTCGGATACTATTTGTCTCGTATTCGCAGATTTTTCTTTCAACTCGCCAAGTTTGGCCTCATTGGCGTCGCCAACACGGTTGTCGATCTTGGTATCTACAATCTCTTCATCTACATGAGTGATGTCTCAAGTGGCTACATGATTGTGGTCTTCAAGTCGTTTTCCGTCCTCGCCGCTATCGTAAATAGCTACGTCTGGAACAAGTTCTGGTCCTTTGAGAAAAAGGATGTCCGTAATTTAGGCGAAGAGTTCACACAGTTCCTCATGGTGAGTCTCGTAGGTCTTCTCCTCAATGTCGGTATCACCGCCTTTGTCGTCAATATCATCGGCGCACCGCTTGGTATGGATGACAAGACTTGGGCCAATATCGGTGGACTTACGGCCTCGGTCCTCGTCCTCACCTGGAACTTTATCGGCTACAAGTTCCTTGTTTTCAAGCGCTAACGGAAAAATCTGAGACCGCCCTCTTGGGCGGTTTTTTGATTCCTCCCAAGGGCGGATGAGTATGATATACTAGGGTCATACGAAGCAAATTTCGGTGATTCTTTTTTTGTCTCCCTCTCCTTATGAGCTCAACGACGTTCTACCGCAAATACCGCCCCCAGAAATTTTCCGAGGTTATCGGACAAAAGCATATCGTCACCACCCTTGAGCACGCGCTCATTTCTGGAAAGGTTGGTCACGCCTACCTCTTGACCGGACCACGAGGGACTGGCAAAACCACGCTCGCTCGCCTCTTTGCCAAGGCCATCAACTGTAGCGCGCGCAAAGGTGCTGAGGCTTGTGGCAAATGTCAGCACTGTCTCTTGGTAGAGGCCGGACAGAGCTTTGACATCATCGAGATTGACGCCGCTTCACACACCGGAGTCGACAACATTCGTGAACTCCGCGAAACCGTCGTCCTCCCGCCGTCACTTGGTTCGCACAAGGTCTACATCATCGATGAAGTTCACATGCTTTCAATCGGTGCCTTTAACGCACTTTTGAAAACTTTGGAGGAACCACCAGCCCACGTTGTCTTTATCCTCGCGACGACCGCTCTCCACAAAGTACCCGAGACGATTCTCTCACGCTGTCAACGCTTTGATCTCTCCCGCTTCCCGGTCGCCGGTATCATGGAGAAACTCACCCATATCGCCAAGTCCGAGAAACTCAAGATTTCGGATGAAGCCCTCCGGATGATTGCGCTTTCCGCCGAGGGCGGGATGCGCGATGCCGAGTCGCTCCTCATGCAAATTGTCTCGCTCGGCGTAAACCCGATCACTGAAGATACCGTCATCGAGGCCCTCGGAACTACCAAGCATGGGAACATCACCGAACTGGTTCGACTCATCGGGGAGAACGAGCTCTTTCCGGCCCTCACCCTCGTCCGGACACTGAACCGGAATGGTACAGATCTGGCACTCTTTACCGCTCTCGTCCTTCACTTCCTCCGTGATCTCCTCCTCGTGTCCACCAATCCCACCCTTGCTCTCGCCGAGCTTGATGGAGAGACCCAGGAAGCAAAAGAGGAACTCTCGAATCTGGCTGGACGTTTTACACCAATCGATATCGTCACCATGCTTGAGCACTTCCAGGTAGCCCAAGTCGCGAGTAAAACAGCCGTCATCGCCGAGCTCCCACTTGAAATCGCCATCGTAAAAATCCTTTCGTCAAACAATCAGGATAATCCCTCGGCTGGAGGACCAACTGAAAAGAATTCACCTACGGAAAAACCAATAACCGCTGACGAAAAAAAAGAAGAAACTAAAACAGCAAGTAATATCAAATCAGAAAAACAGTCAGAATCTTCCAAACTTCAATCTCAAATCTCAGATCCTAAATCTGACGAACAGCCATCAGATACCCCGCTCGTGGAATCCCTTTTTGATATAGAAAAAATCCGCGAATCATGGAGTGCTATCCTGAACACCGCCAAGCACCTGAATGCCTCCATCTCGCTCGGTCTCTCCACTGCTCGTCCGAGCGAGGTAAATGGCAACACCATCATCATCGCGGTCAAGTACCCCTTTCACAAGGAGCGACTGGAAGAAGCGGCCAATCAATTGACACTGGAAAAGGCCTTTGCTACCATCTTAGGGGCCAAAATGAAGCTTGTGATCCGTGTTGATGAGAGCACATCGAATGATGCTCCAACCGAAAGTGCCAATCCCCTCATCAACCAAGCACTCAGCATGCTCGGCGGAAGAGTTGTCACGGAGAATTAAACTCATTAACAATCTGTTCCTTTATCCGAACTAGTGATATAATTGCTGTAGCTGTTATCACTAGTTTTATGGTAATCAAAGAGAAGGAAAAAACAAAGGCGATCGACTTGCGAAAGCGAGGTCTTTCTTACAATGAAATTCTCCAAGAAGTTCCTGTGGCCAAATCAACTTTGTCAGTATGGTTGAAGGATATCGGCCTCGCCAAGGTTCACAAACAGCGCCTAACAGAGAAACGAAGGGCCGCCCAACACATGGCACAAGAGGCATGTCGAAATATCCGAATATCTCGTGAGACCGACATCATCCGGAAAGCCGAGCAAGAAGTAGGGATGATCAGCAAGAGAGAATTCTGGCTCATAGGCTCAGTTCTATACTGGGCTGAAGGAAGTAAACAAAAGCCAAATCTCGTCTCTCAGAAAGTCTCCTTTAACAATTCTGACCCGAAGATGATCCTTCTTTTTGACAAATGGATCCGTGAATTCTGTGAAAAAGATAATAACGGTCTCAGCTACAGCATTTACATACATACGAGTGGCGATATCGAACGAGCCAAAAATTTCTGGAGCCAACTACTTGATACACCAATCGAAAAGGTATACTTTAAGAAGGGAAATCCGAAGACGAATAGAAAAAACACCGAAGAATCCTACTATGGACTACTGAGAATCGAAGCGCGAAGGAGCACAGACCTCAACAGAAAGATCAAAGGATGGAATCTCGGTATCGTAAACGGTTTAGGAATATAACTCACTGGGGAGTAGCCAAGCGGTAAGGCAGCGGACTTTGACTCCGCTATGCGAAGGTTCGATCCCTTCCTCCCCAGCCACCGTCGCTCGCGAGCGACGTGGCCAGCATAACAAATGTTGGTTGCGTCCGTTTATAAAAAACTATGTATTACTTCTACGTATTACAAAGTCAAATAAGCAAGGATTGGTTCTATAAAGGATCAACGCCTGATTTGAAAAAGCGACTCGAAAGACATAATCGAGGGCAGGTTACTGCAACTAAACCCTACATCCCTCTTAAACTTGTTTACTACGAAGCCTATCTCACGAAAGACTCGGCTATTGCGAGAGAGATGTCAGTTAAAAATGGAGGCTCAACGTGGAAACCACTCATGAAGAGAATCCATGAAAGTCTAAAATAGTTCGATTTCCCATTCTCCCCAGCCACCGTCGCTCGCGAGCGACGTGGCCAGCACACGAAAATAAAGGGCTTTTTTAGAGGTTTTTTAGCTATTCTCTCCATACGTATTCTAATCAATACCTTGGAATCATCTGAGAGGGAGTTTTGAGCAAAATAC
>CAYNNJ010000062.1:4641-4936 GCA_964398755.1 uncultured Bdellovibrionales bacterium | reverse complement strand
CCAGTACGTGACCCAGATCCAGGAGGAAGTGCGCGATGCTATCTTCGGGAACGCGGGGAGTATCATCTCGTTCCGGGTGGGGGCGATGGATGCCGAGTTTCTCGAAAAGGAGTACGAGCCGGTTTTCATGATGAATGACATCGTCAATCTGCCAAAATACCATATTTACTTGAAGCTCATGATTGATGGCATCGCCGGGGATGCCTTTAGTGCGACGGTATTGCCCCCGATCAAGATAGAAGGAGATCCTGAAACGGAAGCCATTATGCCGAGATTAAATACGGATCTCATACAA
>CAYNNJ010000062.1:0-4631 GCA_964398755.1 uncultured Bdellovibrionales bacterium | reverse complement strand
AACGGAAGCCAAGATTATCAATAGCTCGCGTGAACGCTACACAGCCAAAAAAGAAGATGTGGAAGAAAAGATTCGGCGGTGGAGTGGCATGCTCACCCCCGAGGAACGTCAGGCTCTCGTAGAGTCGGTGACTTCAACGCAGGGAACATCCAAGCCGGCTACAACCCCCGCTCCTCGTCCGGCCCCGGCCCCGCGACCCAAGCCAACTCCAGCGCCCGTTCGTCCTACGCCCAAGCCGGTGACCCCACCTCGTCCGGCCACTCCGTCTGTAGTAGCTCAGGCTCCCGTACCCAAGCCAGTCACACCAATCGTAGAACCGAAACTAAAACCAGCTCCCGTAGCGAAAGCGGCACCAGTAGAGAGCTATACCACCGAAGAAGCTACGGTTTCACTTGAGGCCCTCGTACCGAAGTCGGCTCCGGCTCCAACATTTGAGCCCCCGATGGCGCCCAAGAAGGAGCCGTTCATGAAAGAATCATTGCCGGCTTCCGAACCAGAAGAGTTGGAAGAAGTGGAAGAAGTATCAGAGCGTCCGGTAGAAACACAAGCAAGCGTTGTAGAAGAAGTACCGGCCGAAAAGCCGATGTATGATGCTGTTTGCGCCACTTGTGAGGCCGAGATACAAGTACCATTTAAGCCCGATGGGAGTCGCCCGACCTTTTGTAAAGACTGTCTGCGGGATTATCAGCGAGCCACAGCCAAGGCCCGGAATGAAATTGAACAAAAGCGAGCTACCGAACCGGTTCAAGCGCCCGCCCCGAAACGGACCGCTCCCGAGCGCCAGCCTGCGAGACGCACACCAGCTTATGTGCCGACCGAACAACCGATGTCACTCGCGCAGGTTCGTCATATCGAGCCGAAGAAATTCAAAGCGCTCAAAAAGCGCCAGCCGGACTTGGGGGGTATCCGGGCCCTCATTGATACTGCCAAAAAGGAATCGTAAGCCAAGGTCGTGTTGTCCTCGAGCTCCTTTTTTGGTACCATAAGAGAGTAAATGGTGAACGTACACTATGAGTTTTCGGCGATGGCATAAAAGAGCCTATGCTCTTTGGGTGGTAGTTTCGGTGTTTGTCGTGATTTCGATGATTGCGTTTCTTTTCGCGCCCTTTTTCATGTACTAGTTTTGGTTATGAGGAGATACTGGCTACGAGCAGGACTGGTGGGTATAGCGGTCCTTATTGCATGGGCCGTCTATGTCTCTTCGAAGCAACTCACTCGCAATGAGCGGATTGAGAGCGAGGTCGAGGCGCTCCGCATCGAAGCTGAAAAGATTCGTCGTGAGAATGAAACACTTCATGAAAAGATCAGTTATTTCTCGACTCCGGATTTTCAGGAACAGGAAGCCAAAGAAAAATTGGGCATGAAAAAAGAGCACGAAGAAGTGGTGGTTATCAAAGAGCGACCCGAGGAAGCGGTGACGCCTCCTCTCCTCGAACGACAGCCAGCCCGTCTCACCGAAGAGCCCCCTCATTATCGCCAGTGGTTTGAACTTTTTTTTACACGGTAGTTTATGGCATCACTCCTACAGAAATTTCGCTGGTCAACCGTCCTCTACGGAGTTCTGACACTTTTATTTTTGCTCCTGGCAGCGAGTTTGGTGGTGGCGTATTTTATCCCACAGCTCCCTCCTCGAATCGAGAAAATTATCAGTCGTAGTCCTTATCCGGTGGCCGTTATTGGCTACCGCGAGGTGATTACGTTCCGTGAGTTGACCGCCAACATGGATTCGGTACGACGTTTCTATGAGAATCAGGATTTTTCCCAGGTGGGTCTCCGGGTTGATTTTACGACCGAAGACGGCCAGAAGCGACTCAAGGTACGCGAGAAAGAAGTGCTCAACAAGATGATTGAGGATGAAGCCATTGTGCTCCTCGCCAAAAAGCGTGGTATTTTTGTCAGTTCGGAGTCGGCGCGTCAGGGTGTGGCCCGCAAACTTGAGGAATACGGTAATAGTCGGGAAGTGACTGACAGCTTGAAGCGACTCTATGGCTGGACACTTTCCGATTTTGAGCAAAAGATAGTTCTCCCGAGTCTCTACGAAGAAAAATTGTATGAGAGCTTTGCCAAAGAAGTAGACGTGGCGACCGAGGCCAAAGAAAAGATAGAACAAGCAGCCTCGGCTCTCCGAGATGGCCAGTCTTTTGATGATGTCGTGATTCAGTATTCCGCTGGGCAGACCAAGGAAAAGGGAGGAGATCTCGGCTGGTTTGCCCTCGAAGATCTGGCCCCGGAACTCCGGAGTGCTGTCGCGAGCCAGAAAGTTGGCGTTCCCGGGAGCGTCATCGAGAGTAGCCTCGGTTTTCATATTATTTTTGTCAAGGAACTGCGCGAAGAAAAGGGCGGACGACTCTATCGAATCAGCCAGGTATTTGCTCGCAAGAATACGTTTGGCGATTGGCTTTCGCAGGAGATGCGGGACCTCTCTATCATTCCACTCGATCCGCTCTATCGGTTTGACAGAGACACAGCACGCGTAGAATTTCGAGACGAAATGTGGCGGAACTACGAAATGGAATTGATCAAAAAGTCACCCGGCGACGCCTCTTTCTTCTTTTAGTATTTGTACCTTCCACTGGAGCCAATTAAAAATTTCTTTGACACCTATGGAACAACCAACACCCAATCTCCCATCAGACATAACCCCATCGCTTCCAGAGCCATCGACTTCTGCTCCACGCCTCAGTCGGCCTCAGGTTTTCGCGCTCTTTGTCCTTACGCTTTTTTCCGGTTTGATAGGCGGGCTCATGGCGCCGTACCTGAGAGCGGAGCTAGACCAGTATTTTCCCCAGACGACTCAGTCTCCCTCTCAAACGCTCACACCCGAACAGGTGCGGGTAGTCGCCGAGGATAATGTCGTGGCCGATCTCGTGGCCAAGACTTCACCAGGAGTGGTGAGTATTGTGATAAGTAAAGACGTACCCAAAGTCCGAAGTTTTTTTGGAAGCCCGTTTGGATTTCCGTTTAGTGATCCATTTGGCACGGATGGGAATAGTGCCGGGCAAACCGAAAAGCAACGAGTCGGGAGTGGCTCGGGATTCTTTGTGTCAGCCGATGGACTCATCGTCACCAACAAACACGTCGTAGCGGATGAGCAGGCAGAGTACACCGTCATTTCAGGTGAGGGGACCGAGTATCAGGCCAAGGTGCTGGCTCGTGATCCGAGTAACGATATCGCCCTCATCAAAATTGAAGGGAGCGATTTCCCGGTGCTTCCCCTTGGAGACTCCGATCGTATCCGGGTTGGGGAAACCATCATCGCTATCGGTAATCCGCTCGGTGAGTTTGAAAACTCGGTGAGTCGAGGGATCGTGTCCGGGCTCAAGCGGAGCCTCGAGGCCGGTTCTGGGACAGGGGATACCGAACACCTCTCGGGTATCATCCAGATTGATGCTGCTATCAATCCCGGTAATTCCGGTGGACCACTCCTCAATCTTTCCGGTGAAGTGGTCGGGGTCAATGTCGCCATGGCTCGCGGAGCTGAGAATATCGGTTTCTCCCTCCCGATCAATCAGGTCAAACGCATTGTCGAGCAAGTCCGGACCACGGGTAAAATGAGTTTTCCGTATCTCGGTGTTCGTACGATTACCTTAAACGAAGCACTCAAGAAAAAAACGGGTTTGCCATTTGATTACGGGGCGCTCGTGCTTCGCGGTGAAACCATGACTGATTTTGCGGTGGTTCCCGGCTCGCCTGCCGACAAAGCGGGTATCGTGGAGAATGATATTCTCCTAGAAATCAACGGGCAAAAGATCGACGAAGAACACGGCCTCATCGGCTTTATGGGTCAGTATGCCGTCGGTGATGAGATCACCATCAAACTCTGGCACAAGGGAGAAACCAAAGAAATTAAAGTTCGACTGGAAGAACGTCAATAAAATGATTTTTCACTTCGCTGTATTATTCTGGAGCCTCATCTTTTTCGGCGGTTTGGAATTGGTAGCACTTCAGCCAACTCTCGCGACGTGGAGTTGGTATCTCACTGCGATTGCTCCACTTATTGTCATTTCACTCATTGCCAGTCGACGCTTGACCGAGCGCTTTGCTGATGCTTTTATCCCACTCCTCCTTTCGGTTTCTTCACCGACGCTCCTCTCACTCATCGACAGTCCCAGGGAGCGCCAGGTGTTTGTAGTGCTCTCAGCGGTCATGTACTACGCAGCCCTCCTCGCGAACTATCGTTTGCGTCACGCGCCCAAGGATAAAACGGCAGAGGCGTTCTTGAATGCCGCGGCGATGGCAGCCCTCTTTTTCTTCTACGCCGGGCTCTATGGATTTTATCTCAACTTTTCGTTCCCGCTCTGGGGCCTCATGGGACTCTACTTCCTGGGGGCGACTTTCACGAGCTACGAAACATTCATGACCGTTGATCAGAAGGAACGGAAGCGGGTGCTCCTCTATAGCGTCCTCCTCGGTCTCATCATGGGGGAGATGGCTTGGGTCATGAGTCTCTGGCCGTTTGGGTATCTCACGACGGGAGCGCTCGGCACGATATTTTTCTTTATCGTGTGGGACATCGCCTTCGATGCTTTTCGCGAAACATTGTCGCTCAAAAAAGCCACTACCCGAATTCTCTTCTTCCTCGGACTTATCCTCCTTCTCCTCCTTAGTTCTCCTTGGCGGATTTTGGTGTA
>CAYNNJ010000061.1:0-4985 GCA_964398755.1 uncultured Bdellovibrionales bacterium | reverse complement strand
TTTCGATTCGTCATGTTCTCTTGGTATCGTCACTACAAAGTGCTCTTTTTCTGTGGATTTTTGGTGGTGTTTGGGATCGGAGCCGTGGTCTGGTATCGGTATCTCCACACGTATCAGTGGAGCGATGAAAGCAAACTACAGTATATCGAACAGCACTTCAAAGAAACCGTGTTCAAAGAAAAGCTTTTTGATACTCTGGTGACTCGCCTCGAGAATCGGTCCTCCTCGCATGAGGCCAAGCTCCCACTCACCAAAGACCTCTTTACCGGCCAAGCGATCAAGTAGGAGTCTGAGGCTACCTTTACAGAACACGTTTTTTGGGGTACAGTACTGTGATTATGACCCCAATTTCCCGTCGTCAAAAACTTGAGTCGCTTTTCCCTGGCGCGCCCAGTTTCCGAGTGAAACAGATGGAGCAGGCGCTTTTTTCGGCTACTTGTAAGGGATTCTCGGAGATTTCCACGATGCCACTCTCCATGCGGGAGACACTCGCCCGGGAGATTCCCTGGTTTTCGCTTCGCGAGGTGCAGATTTTTGAGAGTGCCAAAAAAGATACCTACAAGGCGGTGGTGGAGACGGCTGATGAGAAGCGAGTAGAGACGGTCCTTATGAAGAATGCCCGTGACCAGTGGACGGTCTGTGTTTCGTCCCAGGTAGGCTGCGCCATGGCCTGTACGTTTTGTGCGACTGGCACCATGGGCTTTACTCGCAATCTCCTCGCTGATGAAATCGTTGATCAGGTGCGGATGTGGATTTCTTTTTTAAAAAAGAAATCCACCCTGAGCGGAGTCGAAGGGTCGCGAATCTCAAATGTGGTTTTTATGGGGATGGGTGAACCGCTCGCGAATTATGACCATGTGAAGGAATCGCTCCGGCTCCTCCTTACGTACACTGATATCGGAGTGACTCGGATCACTGTATCTACCGTGGGGCTCCTCCCGATGCTCGACAAGGTCCTCGCTGATCCGACTTGGCCGGCTGTTCGGTTGGCGGTGTCGCTTCATAGTGCGGACAGTAAAACGCGCAAGGAAATGATGCCGAGCTCCTATGATGGATTCCTCGATCGATTGGCTGATTGGACAGAACGGTATTTTGCCAAGTTTGGTAGCCCAGAAGCAGGAGGTGCTCGCCGTCACCTCACTTTTGAATACGTCATGTTGTCAAAAGTGAATGATACGCGGATGCATGCCACCGCTCTCATCGCCTTCGCCCGTCGGGTGGGCAAGGTCCGTATCAATCTCATTCCCTATAACTTTACCGGGAGCGTCTATCGCGACAGTCTCCCAGGAGACTTTGAGGCTTTTCAGCGAGAACTGGAAAATGCCGGGGTGGTCGTGACACGACGTCGGACCATGGGAGATGACATCGCGGCCGCCTGCGGGCAGCTCGTGGTGGAAAAAAATATCGTTTCATAATCATGCATTCTCGATTGGGTACCATGGTGATAGTGATGGCAAGCGTCCTCTTCTTAGGAGGCATCGCGAGCCTCAAGCTCCATTCGCAGGGGAGTACGCTTGTACGTGAGAGCACACGTTCGGTAGCATCACCGATAGCTCTTCGAGAAGTAGTGGCACCGAGAGAGGGTATCACCCTTTTGTTCGGAGGTGACATGATGTTTGACCGGTATCTTCGGACGGTCGCTCGCCGTGAATCAGGAGCCTTTCTCTTTGGAAACACCGGGGAGACTCTGGCAACGGCTGATCTCGTGATTGCCAATCTCGAGGGTCCGATTACAGACCAGGCGTCGGTGAGTGAGACGAGTGCTCTTGGGTCTCGTGAGAACTATATCTTTACCTTTGATCCCAGTGTCGCAAGACTCCTCCATGAAGAGCATATCGACGTCGTCAATCTCGGGAACAATCACAGTCTCAATTTTGGAAAAGAGGGCATCATCCAGACCAAGGCGTATTTGACCGACGACGGGGTGGAGTATTTCGGTTCACCACTGCCTGAGGACGAGCGTTTCCTTATCCGGGACATTCGTGGGACGCGGGTAGCGCTCGTCAATTACAACGAGTTCGTGTGGCACGGGAAAGAGAAGGCGCTCGCGGATATTGTAGAGGTGAGAGGCGAGGCCGATGTGGTCATCCTCTATACTCACTGGGGGACAGAGTATGTCCCTGCGACTGACAAAATGAAACGTCTCGCCCGGGAGTTTGTGGACGCTGGTGTTGACCTCATCATAGGATCCCATCCGCATGTCGTACAAGAGACCGAGGTCTACCAGGGGAAGACTATTTATTATTCGCTTGGCAATTTTATTTTCGACCAATACTTCAGTCCCGAAACAATAGCCGGCCTCTTGGTGCGAGCAACCTATAATCCCGCAACGGAGCAGTTTTCGTTTGAGGATATACCGGTCACGCTCAAAAAATACCGGTCAAACAGTCTTGACGCAAAAGTGAGGATAACGTACGCTAGCACAACGTCTATGTCAGAAAAAAACCGAGAAACATATTTCATCAAAACTTTTGGGTGTCAGCAAAACGTCGCTGACTCAGAGCGCCTCGAGAGCTACTATGCATCGCGAGGTTTGGTGCGTGCGGAGAGTGAGTCAGAGGCTGATATCCTGGTCTTAAACACCTGTGTGATCAGGGACAAAGCCGAAGAGCGTGTCTATGGTCTGGTGCGGAGTATGGAAGAGCGGCTGGGCGACCGGAAGCCTCGTATCGTGGTGACCGGCTGTCTCGTCGGAGCCGCCGCGCGTGAACCTTCGGGCAAAATGATGAAGCGTCTTACGAGTCGACTCCCCGAAGCGGAATTTCTCCCGATGGAAGATGTGGGCTTTGAGTATGCTCCGGTTCGAGCCGAGGGCAAGTCGGCGTCGATTGTGATCTCGAATGGCTGTAACAACTACTGTGCCTTTTGCATCGTGCCATTTTCTCGAGGTCGGGAGCGCTCGCGCCCTTTTGCTGAAATTCTCGATGAGGCGAAGCGTGTCCTCTCCGAGGGCTATACCGAGATCGTCCTCCTCGGTCAAAACGTCAATTCCTATGGCGCCGACTTTTTGCAAGCAAAGATAAAAGAAGGGGAGGAGTATGAACTCCCAGATGGGAAGAAGGTAAAGCCGATTATGGTGAAGCATTTGAATCGTCATCGCATCCCGACCTTGTTCCCGTATCTCCTCGAGTCGGTCGCATCTCTCCCGGGATTGAACAAAATATCATTCATCTCATCGAACCCCTGGGACTTTTCTGATGAGCTCATTGATGTGATGGCTCGCTCTGAGAATGTCGATCGGACGCTCCATCTCCCCGTTCAGTCGGGGAGTGACGCTATACTCAAAAAGATGAATCGTTGGTACACACGCGCCGAATACCTCGCTCTCATTGATCGGATCCGGGAGAAGATTCCTGATATCGTCTTTACGACTGACATCATCGTTGGTTTCCCTGGTGAAACGAGGGCTGACTTTGAGGATTCTATCGATCTCGTGAAACGAGTGGATTTTGCCAAAACCTTTATCGCCTGGTTCTCCCCGCGCCCCGGCACTGCAGCTGCCAAGAACATGGTGGATGATATTCCTATTGAAGAAAAGCAGTGTCGCTTCCACGAGCTCGATTCGGTCGCTTTTAAGGGGAAGAAAAAATCAGAAATATAGCTTATTCAAGCCAATAGTTCCGTCATTTCATTGACGGAATGTTGTTTTAGGTGTATAATATATTCGAGTGGTCACATCCCGTGACTACCGTTCTATGCCCGGAGGGCACCATGGACAATTTCGTCATTTGGGGCGTCGCGTTCGTTGGCGTCCTGGGATTCGGGTGGGATTTGTGGCGCGATTTGCGTCGCCACGACCTGGCCTATGGCAACAAGGTGGCGTGTGACCATCTGGAGCGGGCGTCTCAATGATGCCTGATCCGAACAATCTTCTGGTCGTCCGCTGTGTACAGTGAGACGACCTCTTTTTTATTCTGAAAGCCATTTGACACTGAGGAGTGGAGGGAGTATAACAAAAGCAAGTGATTACCGGTGGGCGGTGATTACGTTGTCCTTGAAAGGAGTTTAGCCATGGCAATCGCCTTGGTTGCGCGTCTCTCAGACGTAGTGTCCTGGCAATGGCAACGCATTGTTGCCTACGCCGATTTCTTCCGGGGAAAACCCTGGGATTGAGCAACGCAGGCTCTGCGTTCGTTCTTGTGCCACCGCCTTCGGGTCCGGTGGCGCTTCATTTTTCGGGAGACAAAGATGCGAATTCCATTTCTGAGTACCTACCTTGAGGACTATCCGGACGCACCGGATACTGGCCCCAAGGATCTCCGCGTGGTGGGCTACGCTTGTCTCATTTCGGCAGGTGTCGCTATCGGACTCATCGTGTGGGCTATCCGAACGTGGTAGTGATCCGTCCTCTGAAGCAGTGACACGTTGTCGTCTTACTCGCGTAGGACGACTTTTTCTTTTGTTCGAATTTTGGTATGCTGAAAGGAGAGTAAACACCAATTTTATTTTTCATCAGTTATGCCCAAAAAACCCATCAAAATTCTCTCCTGGAACGTGAATGGTATCAGAGCGGTACACAAGAAGGGACTTTTTCTCCCATTTATTGCGGAGCACCAGCCGGACATCCTCTGTCTCCAAGAGACCAAGGCGATGCAGGGTCAGGCCGAGATAGATCTCCCGGACTATGTGGAGTACTGGCATTCTGCGGAGCGTAAGGGTTATTCTGGCACTGCTATTTTTTCTAAGACGGAGCCACTCTCGGTGACCAATGGTTTCCCGGCTGATATCGTGAAAAAATTTCATCTGGAACCGGATGGGTATGGCGACCCGTGTGCTGAGGGTCGGGTCATCACGGCTGAGTTTGCTCAATTCTATGTGGTTACGGTCTACACCCCCAATGCCAAAGAAGATCTGAGTCGGGTACCACTCCGTCATGAGATGTGGGATCCGGCCTTTCTCGCCTATTGCCAGAAACTGGAAAAGAAAAAGCCGGTGATTTTTTGTGGGGACCTCAATGTCGCTCACACCGAGGATGACCTCGCCAA
>CAYNNJ010000060.1:0-5006 GCA_964398755.1 uncultured Bdellovibrionales bacterium | reverse complement strand
TCTCTAATATCTTTGTTCGTCTGACTCTCGTGGTGATGACGTTTGCGGTCGGCGCCCTTCTCTATTCCTTTTTTGTTTAGTAATCACTGTTTTTGAAAAAGAAAAAAGCCCGGTCGGTTTACCGGGGCTTGGTGATTCGTCTGGTTGTGATCTTGCCGTGGCGCTCAGCGACTTTCAGGAAGACAGCGCGAATTTCGCTATGTTGGAGTAGGTACCTTTGAGTGGAGAGCGCCCACTCATGAAGAAAGTACAAGTACTGTCGGTAAACCTCCTCCAGATGAACATACTCAACACCAGGTTCTTTCCGAATATTTGGTAGGTCGGGACTGCTCTCGAAGAGTTGATCCAACAGCACCTCCAACTTTCGGAGCGTTTCCCTGCGAATATCTCTTTTTATGAGAACGGCAGGAACGGTGGCGTTCATCACAATTCCTTTCCGTAGATATTGGAGATGCCTGCATTGTCTCTCAATAGGGGTATTTGTCAAGGACTGGACAGGAAATGGTATACTATGGGTGTAACTCCGTGTTTTATACTATGTCCCAAGATACACCCAGCCAGGGCCAAGTCCAGATCAAGGCGAGCGATGAAGCGCTTCGTGGACAGTACTCCAATATGGCCAATGTTCTTCATACCCAAGAAGAATTCGTGATTGATTTCTTGAATGTGTTTCCACCGACAGGAACGCTCAATGCTCGGGTCATCCTGAGTCCAGGACACTTCAAACGTTTGCTTGTGGCCATGACCGACAATCTCGGCAAGTATGAGGCGCAGTTTGGGAGTGTGACGCCGGGAGAAGGGCCAACCAACAAAATCGGCTTCCAAGCCTAATTTATTACAGCATGAGTATGAATCTGTGGAACTGGATCAAAGAAAAAATATATCGACCCGCTTTTTTTGTGGATCAGTCATTCACCCTCAAGCAGGGACTCAAGTTTTATGCTGGGCTTATTGCTCTTTTTGTGATGGCGCTCTCGCTCATCGCGCTTCCAGGCACCGTCAAATTTGTTCATGAGGTGCTCTCGGAACACTGGGATCGTCAGGTTTCTGTCATTTCTCAGTTGTATCCAAGAGAGTTGGTGCTGTCGGTGCGCCAGGGCCAGGTGTCAACCAACATGGCCGAACCCTATGCTATCCCGCTTCCACTCGAATGGCGCACCTCGGAATTTGCGGTGCCAGAGAACCTCTTGGTTATCGATACGACCAAAAGGATTGAGACGGATGACTTTGCCCGAGAGGATACCTGGTTCATTATCGGGGCCGATCAGGTCGGTTTCTTCAACTACGAGAAAAATGAGTATCGAATTAATGATCTCTCTCAAGCGCTCGATAGCGAGTCCTTCACCATCCACGCGGACGAGTATGTTCAGTTTGTGACTCAGGGGGCGCATTATCTGAGAATTGTACTTCTTGTCGGGGTCGCGCTTTTGCCCTTTCTCCTCTACGCGATGTTTTTTGTCGGCTACCTCCTGTATCTCTTGGTAGGGGCGATTCTCGTCATGATTACGGCGCGGTTTAGAGGATACACGCTTGGCTACGGGAGAGCCTATCTCTCGGGACTCTATCTCTTGCCACTGCCACTCTCTTATCTCGTTCTCCTCTCGCTCTTTCATGTGCAGGCGATGCCACTTGGCTTTACTCTCTTACTCTTTGTCGCCACGCTCATGAATTTTCCGAAAAAGCCTTCGGTGCCAGTAGTACCGAGTGAGTCAGGCACCGTACCAGAAAATAAGTAAGAAAAAACGGCCCGGGAATCCCGAACCGTGGTGCTGTCAGCCGAATGGTAACGTGTCATCAGGTGGCCAGGTGACCAACGCTCGCCGTCGCGGGGAGTACCAGCGATAGACGTTTGAAGCGAGCGAATTGTCAGTCCGTCTTGCTATGAGCTGGAAGCCAAACAGACTGAGTGTTGCCGTGACATCAAGCTCAATCTCCTCGGTTTCCAGGAGTGGAAGTTCGATGGAAAAGTAGTTGCTTTCCGTGGCGATCTCGACGAGGCTTGCGACTGCCTCAGGAAAGGCTTGTCTCGCACGTTGGTAGAGTCTCTTGTCTGAGACAATGAGTCGACGTTCGGTGCCCATGGAACCGACAAGGACTTCGAGAAAGAGCGCGGGAACATCATCGAATTCCCAGTGTGCATGACCCTTGGCGGAAAAAGCAAGTACTCGATAAAGCATATGCTCCCAGTAGAGCATCCTACCGGGACCATATACCGTACGAATCTGGCCCTCGAGAAAGTTTCTCCAGGCTGCGGTTTCCGAAGCATGCGAAGCGAGGCCGGGGACGAAAACACGTGCCCCGGTACAGACATACGACATGATGTGTCTCCATCTGGGGTTGTGAACGAACCGGCGGACCGGACATACCTACTTTATATGCTTCCTCGTGTATGATGTCAAACAAGAAAAATCCCGAGGCGGTCACTGCCGCTCCGGGTGTGGGTTTATATCTTGTCTCCTGGCACGTTGTGCCATGATGAGTTCATTCAGAAGTTGGCGAACTTCTCTACTGTTCTTATCCGTTCCCTCGGGTATCGATGCTTGCTCGAGGCATCCGAGGCAATAGCGGTGGGCTGTCGGCTCACACCCGTACTGCCAGACGACTTTGCCACAAGATAGGCAAGGGAAGGGGGCGAGAACGGTTGGGCGAACGCAGGGTACCCAGCCAGTAGACTTCTGCATCACTTTTTCCAGTTGGGGGAGATGGTGTCTGTATACCGTCTTAGCGAGGGATTGTCAACCACTGTCGCTCGCGAGCGACGTGGTCAAGAACAGAAATTCGTGGTACAGTATGTCGATATGAATCCTATTACTCCCAAACCAGACGCTCGAGCCACTATCAAGGTGTGCTTGGAGCCGAGCTGTTGCCAAAGGGGCGCAGAAAACGTTTTTCGGGCCCTAGAGCTTGGTTTTGCCCCGGAAGAGGCACTCATCATGCGTTCGCCCAGATGTCTCTCTGGATGCGGAATGGGGCCCAATATCGTGGTAAATGACAATATTATCCGGGGCGTCACCCCCATTTCGGTGGTTGAAAAGGTCCGATCGGAACTGGACAATCCGTCTTGCAAAGCCGATGGCATCGGGTCACGAAGTATCGATGAGTTGGATAGCGTCCTTGATGATATCGTGGTTCTTGACAGTCAGGACAAAGCGTGATTCAATATACAGTCGCAATATATCGACATCAACTTCCTTAACAAGGAGCACGCGATGAAAAGAACTTGGATACTATTGGCAATTTTCGTAGGTCTCGTCGCATTCTGCGTCCGGTCATACGGGCAATCTCTTGAGACCACAGGAGTCATCTGTGCCTGGAACGAAAAGGCGCCGGCTGTCGCCTCGTTGTTCGACGTCCCGTTCGGTGCACAGCATCGGAGCGAAGTGGTGTGGCGGAAGTCAGCGCCGGAGAATTTCGGTGCTGTGCTCGCACTCATGCAGGTAGTGAGTGTTGCACCGTGCCCGATGCAATCTGGCCAAGAAGCCAATCTCGCCATCAAGGCCATTCGCCTCATCGAGCGCGATCCGGCAACGGGAAGTGAATCGGTGGTGACGGAAGTCACGGATTTTTCCAATAAGTCGGGGAGCTTCCGCTTTGATGGGGAACTGTATCCCAGGACGCCTCGTTGGTACGCTGGAGGCTCAGTGAAACCTGGGAATCGGCTTTCGCTTGATGGCAAGGCTCTCGTCATTGATCTCTCCCAGTCTCCAACCAGAATATTCCACGGCTGGACCGACCCCAAGGTCGCGACCAAGCCCAGGATGACCTACCTGGTTGAGATGGAAGTACGGATCGTCGGCCTCGCCCGGCTCCAGCTGGGCATCGACTACTGGCGCGAGATTGGCTCCGCCTACAACGAGTTTGATGCCACCTGCCAAAAGAGTAACAACTGCGAGGGACATCTCTCGCGATGGTTCGGTCCGGCCAAGGACGGCGAGTGGCAGACCATCCGCACCCCAGACGCCCTCATGGGGAAGTAGCTTCGCACCTGTGCTTCGGCCCAGGTGCTTTTTCTTTACCCTGAGGAATTCGAAGGGTTAATCCTGAGCCTGTCGAAGGGCTTTATCCTGAGCGAGTCGAAGGGATTGTCAAAATAGGGGGAAATATGATACGGTACCTCCTTAACCAGACCACCCTATGACGCTCTACTCGTGGCTTGAAAAGAGCCAGAAATTTCTCGAAAAGTTAAGACAACTGAGCCAGGAGGAATATACGCCTCGAGCACTCGCTCTTATCTTTCTCGTCGCTCTCGGTACTGGGGCCGGTATCAAGTCGCTCGTCCATGACCATCTCACGATGGGATACGATGACTATCGGTTGGTGACACGGGATGGGAGTGTGGATCTCAATGCTCTTGAACGAGAGCTGATCCACCGTGGTGGGACGACAGCACGGACGGGAGCCAGTGCTAGAGCGGGTGAGTCATGTGCTGAAACGGAAGGGGAATAATCTGTAGTATACGTGTTATGACTGAAGAAATCGTTGAGACGAAAATGGAATCACGCAGGCAGAATCAGAATCTACTCGCCGTCTCAATCATATTGGGCGGACTTTTTGCCGGTAGTCTCTTGGTCGACTTTGTACAGTTGGTAAGCGGTGAAGGATTCTCCTCATTTGCCACGAAGACCCACAACGTGCTTGAGACCAACGACAAAACCTGGGTAGGCTACGCTGATCCCAAGGTCGAGCTCACGATTATCACGGACAAGAACTGTGACGCCTGTGATCCCAACGAAGCGCTCGTCTGGCTCCGCCGAGTGGTCCCAACCATTGATCCTGTCCGCATCGATATTGGCGATGACTACGGCTCCCGACTCGCCGAACGATTTGGTGTGGTCACGCTCCCGGCTTTCATTTTTGGGAAAGACATTCTGCATACCAATTTCTACTCACAGGCATCCAGTCTCTTTGCGGGCGTTGAGGGGCAGTATTTCTTCGACATGAGTCGCATCGGATTGCCAGCAGGTCGCTATCTCAAGCTCCCGACGGTCGGAGAGGGTGATATTGTC
>CAYNNJ010000059.1:4339-5150 GCA_964398755.1 uncultured Bdellovibrionales bacterium | reverse complement strand
CGTGACAAGATTTCATCGATGAGTGCTTCTTTGTTTTCCATACGTATAATTATATCAAGACTTTTTCAAGTTTTGGATGAGCTACGCGAAACTGTCGAGCACCGAAGGGAGATATATAATGCAATACTTCGAGCGAGACGCGGAGACAGTGACAAAGTAGATCGCCAAAAATTCAAAAAGTCTACTTCAGTCCAAATCGGGCCTTGGCCAGGCGATATTGATCATCAGACATCTGCCCCGCTTTGCGCATGGCTTCAAGGGATTGGAGAATTTCGCCCTTATGCTTTTCGATGTTCTTCGGGGTCATGGCCTTGCGGAGCGCTTTCTCCCGATCAGCTGGACTCATACTCATGAGACGCTTCATCGCAAAACGCTGGAGCATGTTCATATCCTTCATATCCGGCATACCCGGCATACCGGCCAGGTCATCTGGCTTGCTTTCTTCTTCGTCTTTTTTACTAAAGGGATTCCAGTTCATTTTCTGATGAGTTATGAATTAGGAGTCATGAGTTATGAATTTTCATACTTCATACGTCATGCTTCATGCTTCAGTTCTTGTTTGTCTTCATATTATACCGCGAAACGAGGAGCGCGGAGGCGATATACACCGAGGAATAGGTACCAAAGACGACACCAGCCAAGAGCGCCACTCCAAAATACTTGATACTTTCACCACCAAAAAGGACGATGGCGATGAGGGTAATGATGACCGTCATCGAGGTGTTGATCGAGCGACCCAGTGTCTCGTTAAGCGAACGATTGACGATGTTTTCAAAATCACCCTTCTTGCTCGAGCGCATGAGGTTTTCTC
>CAYNNJ010000059.1:0-4329 GCA_964398755.1 uncultured Bdellovibrionales bacterium | reverse complement strand
CACCCGGTCGTAGACGACGATGGTGTCGTTCACCGAATACCCGAGAATCGTGAGGAGAGCAGCAATAAACGGCACCCCTACTTCTACCCCGTAGAAGTGGCCAAGGACCGCAAAGAGTCCGATTACAATAATGATATCGTGAGCGAGAGCGATGACGGCTCCGAGACCATATTCCCATGAAGTGACGACACCGGATACCCGGCGAAATGCCCAGGCGATATAAAGGGCGATACCAATAATCGAGAGGAGAATGCCGGTAAAGGCATTTTTCTTGATTTGATCTGATACCGATCCTCCGATAAAGTCCGTGCGGAGATCCTTCACTTCTAGGTCAAGTGCTCGCAACTTCGACAACACCTGCTCGTTCGCAGTCTCATCGGAAGCGAGGTAACGGAGAAGCATCCCTCGATTTTCTGTCGGCTGCACCGTGAGACTCTTGAGCGACAATTCCGAGAGACTTTCTTCCACGACCCGCGTCTCCGGAGCAGGATCCATCGCAAATCGGACCTCCATGAGCGTTCCACCCTTGAAATCAATACCGAGGTTGAGCCCCCAGAGAATCGTCACAATCACACTCGCCCCGGTCAAAATACCGGAGAGGAGGTAAGCGTAGGCTCGTTTTTGAATGATTTGTAACATGGTGGTCTAGTTTAGTCGTCGAGAGGTTTCTTGGGTGACACAAGGAGCCATGGGTGACGTTCCATCCAGTCACCAGCGATAAACTCGGTGGTGATCCGGACGAGGACAACAGCTGTAAACAGTGAGAGGAGCACACCGAGCGCGAGAATGATAGCAAACCCCTTCACAAACCCAGTACCGAGACCAATCAATATGACGGTGGTGATAAGCGTCGAGACGTGACCATCACGGATACTCGGCCAGGCCCGACGGAATCCTTCGATGAGCGAACGGACTACGCCCTTGCCATACGAGAGTTCCTCACGCGTACGTTCAAAGATAAGCACGTTCGCATCAACCGCGATACCAATCGAGAGCACAAATCCGGCAATACCAGAGAGCGTTACGGTGATACCAAAGGGAGTAAAGGCCGAAAGCTTGAAGAGGGTCAAGAGCATAGCGGTATAGAGGAGGAGAGCAAAGACCGCAACCAAACCCAACAATCGGTAGTAAAACACCATGTAGACAGCGACTGCAGCGAGACCAACTACTCCGGCAAAGAGACTCTTTTCAAGTGCCGCCTCTCCGAGTGAGGCATCGACACTCTGCTGGCCAACGAGCGTAATCGGTACCGGGAGGGCGCCTTCGTTCAGTCGCTTCACGAGATCATTGGCCTCCTTCATGGTAAAGTCACCCGTGATGACCGCTTGGCCAGCGACAATTTCGTTTTGGACGGTCGGCTGACTGATAATTTCATCGTCAAGAAAGATGGCTACTGGTTTGCCAATATTGCGCTTGGTAATCTCTGCAAAGAGATCGGTTCCCTCGCTATCAAACTGGAGCGCGATCTGGGGCGATCCGACTCCCTGCGTCCGATAATCAACGTACGCATTCTTCAAGTTCTTGCCGGAGAGACCGGTTGCTTTGAAAGCCAGTTTAGGGAAATCACTCGCTGTATATTTGCGAAGGAGAATATGAGCTCCATGTACTTCCCGTTCATTCCCCTCCCCTCGCTCAGCAATTTTTTTGATGATGTGGTAGCCGAATTGGCTCTCCACCACCTGCGGATAGATGGCGCCATCGGCGAGACCGCCATCAAAGAGCACCTTGTCGAACTCCGGAACAAACGTACCGGCCTTCACAAAATCCAAATCGCCACCCTTGTCCTTGGAACCAGGATCCTGACTCATCTCTGAAGCAAGCGTCGCGAAATCCTCGCCGTTCTCCGCTCGTTTCAACACACTTTCAGCCTGCGAACGGCTGCTCGCATTCATCTGATCCAGTTGTGCCTGATCCTCGGGACTCACGACGCCATCGGATGATTCACGAAATTCCAAGAACGGCGTTTCTTTGATCATCTTTTTGGCCTGCTCGATATCTTTGATGCCGGGAAGCTCGACAATGATACGTTCCTCGGTACCAGATCGTGATCGTTGAACGAGCGGTTCGCCAACACCGAACGCATTGACGCGTCGTTCGATCACGGCTTCGGCCGCGACAAGGGCGTCACTTACTTTGGCTGACTCAATCTGCGACACATCGGCCTTGTACTCGAGGTGGATACCACCCTGAATATCGAGACCCTTGTTCACCTTCATGTTTTCCAGTGCGGAATACAACGGTGGGACAAATTTGACGGCCTGCGGGTAGGAAATAATCCCACAAACAAGACCGAGGAGGAGCACTCCCAAGAATTTGTAGCGAATTTTGTACTGTTGTTTCATGCTCGCAAGTATACCCGAATCGAAGAATTCAGGCAACTCCAAGCCTTTTTTCGGTTTTTGGAGAGGCTCGAGACTATTTGCCGAGCCTTTCTTCTAGACGCTTGAGTACTCGCTTGACCTGTGGGAGGGCAGAAGCCTCATAGGCAGCGTAGTCAGTGACCGGAGTGAGGACGCCCTTTTCAAGGAGGTATTTGTCAGAGAGTTCCACTCGTTCAAGAAAAAGTCGGTCATGGGTCACAAGGAGCACCGTCCCAGGATAAATAGCAAGTGATTCTTCGAGGGCCTCGATCGCTTCGAGGTCGAGATGGTTGGTTGGTTCATCAAGAACAAGCACGTTGGCCCGGAGCATTGAAAGGAGTGCGAGAATGAGGCGGACGCGCTCACCGGGACTCAGGCTCGCTATCTTGCTATCGAGCGTATCGGGCGGAAACTGGAACTCGGAAAGGACGAGCGAAGTTTCAAAGGCATCAAAATCAGCGATGCGTTTCTTGAAGAGTTCTCGTGGGGTAAGGACCTGCGAAATATTTTCATGTTCCTGCATGAGATACCCAAACGTGACCTCTTTGCCACATTCCACCTTGCCACTTACCGGAGTGAGGTCGCCGGTAATGGTCTGAAGCAGGGTCGACTTGCCCACGCCGTTGTTACCCAAAAAGGCGATCCGACTCCCGAGAGGAATCTTGAGATTGATCGGCCCGCCTCGAAATGGAGCCGAGTGAGAAGCAGATTCCGGATAACCAAAGACCACTTTCTTGAGGACAATGCTACTTTCCTCTTTCTTTTCCGTTTCCAAAACGATATTGAGCGGTGGTCGCTCCATCGGTTTTTCGATATCTCGCATCCGCTTCTCTCGTCCTTCGAGCGCCTTGGCGGACGCATCAAATTTGCGGGTCGCCCGCTCCTTTTTGTAGTTCGAGGTAAATTTGTCATTGTCTGGCGCGGCTTTCTCTTGGACCCGGATGACCCACTCTTTTTTCTCAGCCATCGAATCACGGAGGCGCGAGCGTTCTTCTTCTTGCATGCGATATTGTTCCTTGTGTTTGCGGAACGCATGCGCTTTCATCTCGGCAAATTCGCTCCAGCCACCGGTATACATGACGGCACTCCGAGTAAACCAGTCAATCTCCACCACCTTCTTCACCACGTGATCGAGAAAACGCCGGTCATGAGACGCGATGAGGCATGTCGCTTTGGAACGCTTGAGATAATTCTCGAGCCACAAAAGCGCCGGGAGGTCGAGATTGTTGGTCGGCTCATCAAGGAGGAGGATATCAACACCACGGAGGAGCACGCCGGCGAGAGCGGCTTTGCGTTTCTCTCCACCGGAAAGCTCCTGGATCGGACGACGCAATCCGACATGCGAGAGAAAGAGTCCTTCGAGTACGCCCTTGGCCCGCCGTTCGAAGTCATAACCACCGAGCCGAGCGTAATCATTTTGGACGAGTTCGAACTGAGCAAGGATGGCCTCTTCATCGAGGTTCTTTTCGAGACGCTTCATTTCTTTTTCTAGTTCTTCGAGACCAGCCATCCGCCTGAGATACTCGAGGAGCGTCTCATCCGGGAGTGTCCCTACTTCTTGTGGGAGATAGCCAAGGAGCGCCCGATTCGGCACGATACGATCCCCTCGTTCAAAAGTTTCGAGGCCAGCTGCAATCTTGAGGATAGTCGACTTGCCCACGCCATTTTGACCGACGAGTGCTACTTTCTGGCCCTCACCCAGACTAAAAGAGACCTTTTCAAGGACGCGGTGAATGCCATAGATTTTCCGGATGTTTTTGAGGGTGAGCATTTGGGCAGCTTTTAGCTTATAGCTGTTAGCTTCTAAAGCCAAAGAATTAAGACTTCTAGCAAGTAATTTACTATACAGTAAATCCTGAAAAAAGCAAGAGATAGTGAATAAAAGTGTCTATTTTAAGCCATTTATTCATAAAATGTTTTAAGCACACACATTTGGCGGATTAGTTAATCGGTATTCTTCGAGATACTC
>CAYNNJ010000058.1:0-5176 GCA_964398755.1 uncultured Bdellovibrionales bacterium | reverse complement strand
TCTCGTCGTCTTTGGGACACTCTACCTCACCCTCTTTGCCCGGACCATGTGGCAGCGTCTACTCATCCTCACGCTCCTCGGCCTCTTTACCCTCATGCTTCTCCTCACCTTTGCTCGGGTGGCCTGGATCGCACTCTTTCTCTTTGTCTTCTTGATCGCGCTCTTTCGCTATCGCCTGCTCCTCTTTCCGCTCTTTCTCTTCCCCTTTGTCCTCTTTGTCTTTTCGCAGAGTTTCCAGGCCCGCGTGAGCGAGAGTCTCCAGTCTGATCCAGATAGCTCGCTCCTCTGGCGCGTCACCCTCTGGCAAGACGTCACCCGCTACTCGGTCCAAGAAGAACACACTCTCCTCGGGTCCGGTATGGATACCTTTCCTCGCGTCTCGGAGAGTCTCCGTGGTACCTCTCATGGTCCCAATGATCCGCACAATGATTTTGTGAAATTCTTTATTGAAGGTGGTGTGGTCGGGATTGGAGTCCTTGTCCTCTACCTCTCGCTCATCGCTCGCCTCCATATCCGTGGTTACCGCATGAGTCGCGCTGGGAGCGGGCTCCAGATAGCCTTTGGCATCATGCTCGTCTTTTTCCTCACCCTCGAAGCCTCGGCCCTCACCGACAATATATTCAAAAACACCCCCGTCCAGTGGCTCTTCTTCACGGCCCTCGGCGCCCTTCTCGCCCTCTCCGAAGCCAAGAAAAAACTTGATCAATAGCCAGTTTTCTCTCTTTATCTTTTGTTTTTCAACTTTTCCCTGTATCTCCACCTATCTCCCATCTCTTTCGGCTCCCGAAATCGCGGTCGCGAATATACGAGCCATCATGCATGTATGAGACTTGGACCAACACAGCAAAAGATACTTCTCCTGCTTCTTGGTGGACTCGCCCTTGGTTGTTCTTTCTCACCAAAAACCAGTTTTCGTGTTGTCAAACTCGTGCACCGGGGATGGCGGGACATCATTCAGAAGTATCTGAATCGATCTTTACGACTCCTTTATACCCAACAGCTGATCACTGATCGAAGGAACCCTGATGGATCTATCTCTCTCATTCTGACGCCAGAAGGAAAGCGCCAAGCCACACTCGGACAACTCCTCGGTCTCAAAATTAAAAAACCAAAGCGTTGGGACCAGCTCTGGCGCATCGTGCTTTTTGATATTCCAGAAAAACACAAAAAGTTTCGCGATATTTTTCGCTCTCACCTCAAAGCCATCGGCTTCCATGAACTCCAGCACAGTGTCTTTGTTTTTCCCTTCCCTTGTGAAAAAGAGATACTATCATTGGTCGAACTCTATCATGCCACACCGTACGTTCGCTTCATTACTGCCAAACATATCGATAACGAGTCGACGCTCAAAAAGAAATTTTCTTTATAGAAGCAATTTCTTTATACTGGCTCCCGAAATCGCGACCGCGAATATAGGAGCCACTGGTATAAAATTGGTGCGATAGGGTTCGATAGTAGGATAGATGGAAAAATATAATTTGGGTAAAAAAAGAGGAGTTCCAGAGTGCGGTTGCACTTGAAACTCCTGTTGTTGAACCGCATCAGCGATGCGGGGCTTGGCCTTGCCGGCGCCGGGATGCCTAGGCGGCGTCCTGGCAGGCGCTGGCGTACTCCTCGCGGTTGTACTTGTCGGCCTCTTCCTTGGTGGCCGGCCGCCAGGTGCCGTTGGCTTCGACGAAGAAGACGCTGGCCTGTTGCGACTTTCCCTTGCACGTGAGCTGTTGACGCGCTTCGGCCGGGTGCGAGACCCAGGTGATGTGCTTGCCGCTGTTGTCGCGGAGCTCCGGCGTCATGGCGACCACCTCGCCACGGACGTCAGTGGCCACCTGGTGCTTGGCCACACCCTTGGCGCTCACCGTCGAGCACGACATCTGGCTCCAGCCCTTGCGACCGACGCCACGCCAGCACAACTTGTAGTTGGCCATGCCGACGTTGTCGCCGAAGCTCGAGATGTTGGCGTTCTTGCTCGGATCGCTCGTGTCGGGCTTGGTTGCCTCGACCTTGAGGCCAGCCGGCGCCGTCTCGTCCGACAGAACCACCATCTTGATACCGGAGGTCTTGAAGATGGCCACGCCAGGCTTGCCCTTGACGTTCTCGATGGCGACCGACGTGTCGCCGTCGCCGACCTGGTTCACGTTCTTCTGCGAGGTGAACTGAGCCAAGGCCGGGAGGGCTGCGAGTGCCACGAACGTGGCGAGGATCTTGGAAACGAACTTCATGGCGCTGTCCTTTCAGACAGTTGTGGTTGAGTTGATGCGCCTGATAATCAACCCAACCGAGTCGATGAATTCAGGCGCGAGGAACAGAAACCGTCCAACGGGCACCTCTTGACGAGGTATCCACTGAACAATTCAGTATACACCCAAATGGCTCTTTTGTCAAGAGCTAATTGTGGGCAGAAATAAGCCTAGAATAGCGCGTAAAAAAGACTTAGGCCGGGATCCTCGATGAGTTCCCGGCCTAGTTGTGCGATGTTGTCGCTGACTGTTTTGCTCTCGCTACCTACATCAAATCTCGTCGTGTACGTCGCATGTGCATGTTCTGCACCTTGGCGCGTAACCTTTTTATAGAACGTGAGAAGAGCCCAAATGGTTTCTCAGACGCTAGATGCTCCTAGGGAGCACCTACTTAGATGTTGAAGGTAGAGAATGTCTATCAGTCTGGCGTTTCGTCGTCGGGGTCGAGCGGGGTCATGACAGTGCCGTTACCGAGCACGGCCGTCTTCCCGTCACTCACCTGGTCCAGGCGATAACCTTCACGACCGACTTCGACCAACTTGACGCCGTCGCACCACCAGCCGTAGCCGGGTGCTTCGCCACCATGAAGGAGATCAAAGTCGAACCCTATGCCAACACCACAGACCCTGAGGGGGTCCGAGATGCCAAGGCGCAGATTGGCCGTCTGAGAGAACGGGAGTTCACTGAAGAACCCTACCCGTGCCCAGAACGTCGCGAACTTCGCGTCGTAGATGTCCTGGTGGACACCGGCCTGAAACACCACGCTGTGGCGCTCCAGTTCCGACGCGTCAGTCGGTTGCAAGAAGTTGCTCGCCGTGGCCCGCACTGAGGTCGGGATACCCACGCTAGCGTAGATGCGCGTTTCCGGCATCCACTTCTTGCCCGCCAAACGATTCGAGTAATCGTTGTAAGCCACCGAAGCGCCAACAAAATCGATTTCCCGTTCGTTGCGGTACTGTGCCTGGCTGAATGCCTGGTGCATGTGGCCAAAGAGCAACTTGCCCTCTGCCGTCCAGCCCTTGTCGCTGATCCGCTCAACAGCAGGACCAAAGGCGAGTGATTGACCGTGAGCCCTTCCGGACCCAAAGTTCACGCGCACATCCCACCATGAGTTCTGGAGGCCGACACCCCACCCCGTGTAGCCGTCCCCAACCCGCTTGATGCAGTACAGGGCAGCCGTCACAAAGGTTGAGTGAGACTCGTTGCCGTTGTCGTTCGGCTCATGCTCTTGTCCGAACACGAGCTTGGGATCAAGGAGGCAACGCCTCTCTGCAACCACCGTCTTCGGCGGGATGACGAGCTCGCCGATTTCTTCCTCTTCCACCACCTTTTTGCGAGGTGGTATGACGAGCTCGCCGATTTCTTCCTCTGCCGTCCGCGTTGTGATTGCAGGCGGGAGTGGCGTACCAACGACCCAGTTGTTGCAATTACGTACCCAGTGGAAGACCTTGCCACTCTTGAGGATGTAGGTCCTCGCGAGCACCACGGTCTTCTCGCTCCAATCGGCCAAAACGTTCTTCTCGAACGACACCTTGCCGTCCTTACAGAACGCCACTGCCTGGAACCGATCACCGGGCTTGAAGAAGGTGTATGCTGGATGTGGTTGAGCCGACACCAGTCCGCGGAGTTCGGATTTCTCCTCGTCCGTGAGACCCATCTGGGTCCACGCTTCTTCATTCAGCACCGCTTCGGTCTTGTTGCCGCAACCATAGAGCGGTGCGCCCCCGACCTTCTTCCAGCGAAATTCGCCGGCTTCGGTCGAGGCAACTGCCGACACGGACCGCGTACGGACACCAGCCGGGAGGATATAGCTCTTCCCAGCGATGATGCCGTTGCAATTCGTGATACGACCAGCGACCTTGTTGGCGTCGCACACCGCTTGGGCATGCTTGCCGAAAACCGCTGACAGCGTGTCTCCGCGCTCTGCCCGATACTCGGACTGAGTCGCGTGTGCACCACCCACTCCGGAGAGCAAAGCAGCGCACAGAGGAATCATGAGCCATTTCATGGCGTCACTCCTTGTGAATACGGTTGAGAAGCCAGGATTGGACTACGTGAGCAGCCCAAGTCCTGGCACGAATGCCTAACTTTTTGGCTACTTTCATTTCCTTTCCTAGTTACTCTTTTTCGCAAGGCAGTCCTCCTGAGTGGCAACATGAATGTTGCGCACCAGAGAGATCGCCACGAATACCGGGATCAAGCCTGGCGAGACCGTGAACGATCCGCAGGAAATGACCCGGTCGGCCACCGAACTGAGATTGGTGAACTTGCCCATGATCGTCTTGGCATCTTTGGTACCAGAGTACCAGATGTCATTGACCACCAGGGTTTCGCTGAAGCGCCACTTGAGATACGAAATGATCGGATCGGGGCTCTTCAGCGTAAGAACCTGGCGCAGGTCAGAGGGATGTTCACGGAAAAAGCCCTGGGGCAGTTGCCGCAAATCCTGACCGACTGGCAGTGTCACCATTTTCTTGCGCCCCGTCATGAGCCACGTGCCGTCAGACGACACGATGACCAGGTGCCCCCGGAGAGCCGCAGCCCGTTCCAGTGGCAGATTGACGAAGAACATCCGGTAGTCAGGATGAAAGATTGCATCGAAGAGCTCAAGCAGCCTGCCATCCTCGTTGTAGAGCAAAGCGCGCTCTACTACACGGACCAGTGGCTTTGACACCACCTTGCCATCGACCTGCTTGGCCGGATAGACGCGCCCTTCATCGACCAGCTCGTTTTCCCACTTGAGAGGGAACGGCTCTGGCAAATTGAATGGCGCTACGGCCAGCGTCTCGATGGCACTGACGTTGCCCATCAACGTCACATTGTGCCATGGCTCCTGACGCACTACTTCAGCCGACTTCGGCTGCACAGTGAATCCAGAACCCTCTTTGATGCTCGCGCATCCCGAAAGGACAACGAGAGCAACGGAGGTTACAAGAACC
>CAYNNJ010000057.1:0-5261 GCA_964398755.1 uncultured Bdellovibrionales bacterium | reverse complement strand
AATCATTTGATTGCTCAAACTTCTTGCGATATACATCACTCGCAAAAATTTCAGATCCAATAGAATAGAGTTCTCCGTAAGAACTAACCACAAAAAATTGTGATTATTATTGTTTTATCCATAGTCTTGCGTGCGCAAGATTTCTGGACGGCTCTCAATTGTTAAGGAAATTTCTCACCCGTTTCTAAAAACAGATAGAAACAAAAGCAATCCCGTTACCATGGGGTTTCTAGATTGCTTACCTAGTATAGCAGGCTTTATAAGGGTGTCAAGCCCGCCCTATATCCTCCCCAAAAGAGGGCTAAATCACCTAAAAAGTACCTCTTTTTTATGCAAGAAAATCCCTCAAATAAAGCCTCATTTCCCACCCTCTCCCTTGACTTCGCCATTTTGGTGTATTATAGTGGCAAGTTCAAACGAAGCCTCGTTTGACACCCCTACACGGAGGTTCCTTGAAATGAAACACATCCTAAAGCTCTGTGGGTGCAGTCTCGCAGCTTTCGCTGTTCTCTTGGTGAGCGGAATAGTGGGAGTACTCTTGTCTGGAGCAGTAGCACCAATCTCTTCCGGGTCTGATGATGCGTATTTCGCGGGAGTAGCCGGTACGGCAACCCTGGCGGTACTTGTGGCCGCCAAGGTGGCACTCCGGTCGGTGACTGACGGCTTCAACCAAATCGAAGGATGGATCCCTGTACCCATCTTGGTGTACACACTTTGCCACGAAGGACAGCAGCACGTGATGATTCTGCTCGCGGTCTTTGCCGCCAGTTTCATCATCACATGGCGCATCCTGTCCATTCGGAAATCGAAAGGAGAAGCATCATGAGACTCAAGTCTGGGATTGATGAGGGACTCCTCATCATCGTCCCGCTCGGCCTCATCACTGTCCTCCTCATTGGACTAGCCTTGGCTAGCTGCGGTGGCTGGTACAACTCTCTGGACTGTGCCCAGGCGACCAAGCTTGCTTGCCTGTGGCTCATCGTCCCAGTAAGCATCGTCATCTTCATGATTTGCCACCCTGAGTGGTAAGGAGTCCCTATGTCCTCTCCCCTCGATAGGGTCGTCATGTCTTTCGTTTCGGCCCTCGCGCTCATGATGGGTCTTGAGCTCATAACGATCGTGCTCGCCCAACTCCTCCGGGAGGATACTGGCAATGCATGGACAAGTGGAGTGATGTTCTCTGCCTACTTGTTCCTCTACTGGGGCGCTACTTGCATCGTCATGACGCTCATGACGATCAATAACAGCCACAAGCAGGAGTACATCCTTCTGCCGGCTGGTTCAGGCATCGGTATCGTGCTCATGAGGGAAGCAGGTTGGCCAGAGAATCTCATTCTCCCTGTCCTTCTCTGCTACCTGACTGGCTGCATCTGGTGGATGCTCGCCGAAAGGGAGCGCCACCCCTACCAGCCAGAGCCACTGGTGTAGACGCCACCAACACGCCACCCGCGACCGCGCTCCGGGTGGTTTTTTCTTTTTCACGTCGCTCTCGAGCGACGGTGACAAGCACTACTTCAAGCGATTGTTGATAAAGAGAAGGAGGAGAAGAGGAATTGCCATCCAAAAAATGAGAGCGAAGGGCGAGGCGAAGTAACCATAGGCTGTGGTCGAAATATAGGAGAGTGCCATCGTCTTGGGGAGGTAGGCGAGGGTGACACTCACGAGCATTCCGGTCACGAGAATACTCATCACAAAGAGGCGCCAAAAGAAGTCTGTCCCGGCACTCGTGATATGGACATCAAAGAGTCGATCATCGACCGTCGAGAGGAAAAAGAGAAGCGCCAAAAATGCCCCGGCTTTGGCATACGGGGAAAAAGCAAGAATCTCCTTGGGAAGGACACTCAAGAAGGCGACAACGATATAAACGTTAATCAAGATATTGACGAGCTTCCACCGGCCAAATATGAAGCCAAAAGCGACACTCAGGACTACAAAGAGAAGGAGAAGCGAGAGGTCACCGGCCAGATTCTTGGGAATAGCAAGCGAGGCGAGGAAATTGTTCAAAAAATCCATACAGAGCGTATCAGCAGAGGATCACCCCTCTAGTATACGCCCGAATCCGCTTCTTTTCCAGACAGCCCCATTTTGGGGTATACTAAGAATATCTTTATCTTTTCCCCTATGATTGCTCTCCGTCACCGTCGTATCCTCTTTTTCCTCTTTTCTGCCTCGTTTTTCGTAGCGGCCTCTTCGGTCCTTTTTTACGCTTACGGCTACCGGTTTAGCTTTGAACGAGGCATTTTTATCTATACTGGTTCCCTCTCGCTCAAGACCAATGTTGAAACCGTCACTATCCGTATCGATGGCGAGCTCATCCCCGAAAAAAAGCTGGGTATCCTCAATAACTCAATCCAGGTGTCTGGACTCGCCCCGGGTGAGCACTTTGTCGAAGTGAACGCCCCCGGCTATCAGACCTGGAGCAAAAAATTTGTCATCGCGAGTGGTCTTACCACTGAGTTTTGGAATATTTTTCTCGTTGAGGAAAGCTATCCACGAGAGGCCGTCGCCGGGACTGACCATGTTATCAAGATGTTCCCCGCACCAAACGGCCTCATGGCCACGGTCAAGGTTGAGGGTGACCGCACATCAGTCGATATCCTCGATATTACGAGTGAGGGTCGTGAAGAGGTCTTTGCCACCACTACCGCCCGTTTCCTCCCGGCTACCGAAACCAATATCGAATGGTCGCCAGAGAGCCACAAACTCATCATTCCCCTCGTCGCTGAGACCGGCCCACTCTTTGCTATCGTCACCATCGAAACCAAAGAATCCCATCTCTTGAGTGAGCTCTCTGGTATTACCGCCCCCATCCGGGCTCCACGCTGGGACGCCACCACCAAGGATTTCCTCTTTTTCCTCTCGGGACAGTCCCTCTACCGCCTGGATACTCGCACCACGACCCCAGGAGCCTCCCTCCTCTCAGACCACATAAGCGCCTATGATATCTCGGGGAACAAGCTCCTCTACCTCGATAGTCATGATGGCCTGGTCTATGAGATCAACGGTGACGGCAACGACCAAAGTCCCAAGCAAATCACTGATACCGCCCTCACACTCACCCCAAATGGGGTCTATTCCCTCATTAGCTACGATGATACCCGTCTCGCTATCATCGAAGAAGAAGCAGGTTCACTCTCGGTCTACAATGAAAAGGCCTCCCTACACCTGAAAGAGATTGGACGTGGTGTCAAAAGCATCCAGTACTCTGATGATGGTAAAAAGCTCCTCTATTACAGCGAGAACGAAATCTCGGTCTACTTCAACCGTGACTGGGAAGCCCAGCCCTTTCGCTCGGCCGATAGTACCGTCCAGATTGCCCGATTTTCCGCCCCGGTTCGCAATGTCGTGTGGGCTGAGGACTATGAACATGTTATCTTTTCCCTCGGGAAAAACGTGAAGATGATCGAGCTCGATAACCGCGATCGTCGGAACCTCTCCGACCTCCTCACGCTCCCCACGGCCCCTCTCCAACTCCTCCCACGCTTTGGGTCTGACACCCTCTACGTGGTCACTGACGCCCAGGGTGAAGTCAATAATTCGGTCTTCCGTATCACCCTCCCCCAATTCGCCACCCTCTTCGGACTCTAGTCTCATTTGAGACAAAGTAAAAACCGGCAGAAAGAATTTCTTCTCTCTGCCGGCCTTGCAAGCCGCACGCTTCGTTCAGCGCCAGCTCTGCGATCAGCGGTCCAAGTAGAGCAGATGCTCAGCCCGGAACTCCGCCGTCTTGATACCCTCTTCCATGATGGCTTCGTATTTGGCCTGTTCCTCCGGCGTCCGGTGGGTGTGCACCAGTAGTGGCACTTCCACCACGTTCTCCATCACCCAAAACCCAGCGGTCAATCCCAGGAGCATGAGTTTCCAAGCCAGGTCTTCCATGCCGCCGGCACCGTCGAACGATTCATCGAATCGACGCAGTGCCGGGCTCATCTGGAAGGCCCATGCCCGGTAGAGCGCAAGCGTATTGCGATAGTGGTGATTGTATGCCACGCCAAGCGAGACCTCTTCGCCGTCCTTGCCAATACCTTTGAACTTGGCACCGACCCCCATTGCAGTCGGGCATTCCATCCCGACGTAAAGCTGCTCAAGGTGGTGCCGTTCAAGTACCACGGTATTCGACACCGTGAGCACAAAGTCGATGCGGTCATCACCCAGACCAGTCTCGATGTAGTCGAGGCCGGCGTTGAGCATGGCACTCCAGGCCCGCCCACCCTTCTCGAATGTCTGTTCGACCAGGTGAACCCGGGTCGAGTCGAACATCGCGAGGATGGGTGCCGTGACACCATTGTCCTGTTCATGCGGTACCACCACGACCACGTGGCGAATACCGAAATCGAGGAGCTTCTGGACGAAGTCACCGATGCCGACGAAGTTGTAAGTCCGGACGATAGCCGCGGTCAGGTTCATTTGTGTCTCGAACATGGTGATCTCCAACGGCCTGGGCCGATTGTGGGTTGAAAAACAGGAAAAATTGTCAATGTTCTGTGTACTAGGCGAATTCCCAGCAACCGTATATTATACACCTTTTTAACAAATAAGTCAATACCAGCACGAGAAGCTGGTATTGGCTCTAATAAAAGAAAAAACCGCGCACTGGAATTGTTATTCTTATGTGCGCGGTTCGTCAGGTCAACTCTTGTTCTGGCCTGCCATCTTGGCCGCCAGGAGCTCGCCGAGATCGGCCGTGGCGATAAAAGCCTGCTTCGCCCGTTCGATCTCAACCGAGTCTACGCAGAGGAGCTGTCCCTGAGCAATCGTCGTACCAAGCGCTTCACCATAAGGGTTTTCGCTGGAACCAGGACAAGGTTCGAACGTAATCCACGGATCAACATCTTGCCCCGGACCGAAAGCATTGAGGCCGCCATGGTATTCGGGGATGAAGTAACCGTACTCGGTCTTCAGAACCCGACCGACGATCTGCACCTTCCGACGCCGACGTTCCACCGTCACCATCTCCCAGTTAGCACTCCTGAGCGCTTCAAGGAGACAACGAGCGATGTCATCGATCGGAGCGATGAGCCTGGTCACGAACTGCTTGCGCTGATCGATTGAGCGCCAGTCCTCAAGCTCGAAGAGATGCGTGATATGTCTCGGCGGATTGATCCGAAGCCGTTTGATGTCGAGCAGGGCAAACGGTCCCTCGGGGTAGACCTTCTTGCAGACGAATTGGTACGGGCTACCGCTTTGGCCACGTTCGAAACTACCAACGGCATAATGTGCCATGAGACTCTCCTACAAAGATGGGTGTGAGTTGGAAATGA
>CAYNNJ010000056.1:0-5298 GCA_964398755.1 uncultured Bdellovibrionales bacterium | reverse complement strand
AGAGTGAATGGCAAGAAAGCACCCTCGAATATGGAGAGTGCTTTCTCTGGGGATGAGGAGGCGGAGGGGACTAACGGATGGCTTTGAGGAGGGCGATCAAGACCACAGCGCCAACGAGCGCGACGACAAAGCTTCCGATGTTAAAGCCAGTGACAGCACCACCGAGTCCGAGGAGGCTAAAGATCCAGCTTCCGAGGACAGCACCCACGATACCCACGACGACGTTGAGGATAATGCCTTGCTGGCCATCAGTACCCATGAGCATTGAGGCGACCCAACCGACGATTCCACCAAAAATGATATAGATGAGGAAACTCATAGATTTGTGATAGAAGTTATTATTCCTGGCGATCAAGTTTGACGGCTGCTTCCGGGGTAGAGACGGACTTCCCCATGACGAGCATCTGGATGATACCCCAGGCGACCACATAGTAGACAAACATCGCGAGGATGGTGGTCCACTCAAAGATACTGCCTTCGACTTTGGAGACACGGAATACCGTGACAAAAGGCGCCGCAAAGGGTGCAGTCACCATGTAGATGAAGTCTGTGAAACCGGCTCCGGCATTGGCCCCGAGGAACTTCAAGACGAAGCGAAAGGCGAGGAGGACTTCGACGAGACCGAGGATATACCAGACGACCTGGGTTCCGCGGTAGAGGGGCTGCGTACTTGCTGATGATTGTGCATCCATAGGATTGTCACTAATAATTACTGCGGGCGTCCGGCGACTGCTTTGGCCACAAGTGGGAGTAATTATTAAGGTTAACCATCCTTATATATGGAGTATACTCTCTTTGATTGAAAATAGCGAATTGGTGAGTGAAAATGAGTGAAACAAAAAAATAAAAAAAGAAGCCGCGCGGATGATATCCGGCGACGAGAGTTGAGTTCAGTCGCGATTGAGGAGGCCGTCAAGAACGGAGTCGGTCAATTGCTTGATATCTGTTCTCGATGTACCTGCTGCCAGGGCCATCGCAATTCGACGAGCCCGTTCCTGGGGATCGGTAATCCTCATGATGGCGCTGTTGTCCGCTTCAGCCCAAGGTGCTACGGGGGCAGAATCCGGTTCATCAGAGATATCGTACGGCAGAAGATACTGCCACGGAATCTGCAAAGGCATGCTGACCTCCTGGAGTATCAGGACCGATATTGATACAAGTATACAACTTGGATATCAAAATACAAAAAGTCCCGAGAATGAATCACGAGACTTTTTAGTTTGTTAGTAGCCCCAAGGGGAGTCCTTTTCGCTCCGACGAAAAGCCGGGGCGCTACACACAAGATGCTGCGCTCGCTCGCATCCTACTCACGCCCTTCTCCTCCCCTTGGTATTACAAACTAAAAGACCCCGGATAAGCCGGAGTCCTTTAATTTCACGTAGCCCCAAGGGGAGTCGAACCCCTCTTACCAGGATGAAAACCTGGTGTCCTAACCGATAGACGATGGGGCCATGTTTCTTTTGAGACAAAAGAAAAAAGCAGAGGAAACTGCGTCGCTAGTATAGCATAATTTCGCCCCCTGGCAAGGGCTAATCCCCCTTTATCTCCAAAGCATTATTCTTGCAGATCTCGGCATAGAAGAGGGCGGATTTGCGAACGATGCGTTCTTGGTCTTCGTAGTCGACGCCGACCAGGCCGAAGCGAGGCCAAAATCCCTTGTCCCATTCAAAGTTGTCGAGGAGCGACCAGTAGAAGTAGCCTCGGACGTCTACACCCTCTGAGATGGCGCGGTGGATCCAGAGGAGGTGGTCACGGATAAAGTCGAGGCGTTGATCATCAAAGGCATCGGCCAGGCCGTTTTCGGTGATGTAGATGGGGAGGTTGTATTCGGCCAGTTCTTTCAGGATATTGTAGATGCCCTTGGGATAGATTTCCCAGCCGAGGTCGTTAATCGGTTTGTCACCGAGGTGGACCTTGCGGGGGAATTTGAAACGGTTGTGGAAATAGTACTGGGCGGTGAGAAAGTCGTGGGTGCCTCGAGTGAGACGGAGGAAATATTCGTTGGTGAAAAAATGCGAGAAGCGAATCATGAGCGTGTCGAAGAACGAATGCTCGTGGTAGGGCTCGAAGGAGTGGAGGAGGTTGGCCAGGCCCACTTTGGCATCGGGGTCGATGTCGTGGATGGCGTAGTAAGCACGCCGGTGAGCATCCGCGAGGATATGATAGACCCGGTAGGCGAGGACGTAGCTTTTCTTCTGCGGGGGCCACGCACCGGTAGTGTAGGCGCCAGCGATGACCGAGGTCGGTTCGTTTAGGGGTATCCAGAACTTGACCTGATCGTGGAGTTTGCCCACCACGTGGCGAGTATAGCGTTCGAAATAGGTGGGGAACTGTTTGGAAGCGACGCCACCCTGGTCGCGGAGCCAGAGGGGGAGGGTCCAGTGCCAGAGGGTGACAAAGGGAGTGATACCCCGTTCGTGGAGAGCAGAGAGGACGTCACGGTAGTGGGCGATGGCTTTCTCATCAAAGACACCCTCAGTCGGTTCGATGCGGGACCACTCGATAGAGAACCGGTGTGCGTTGTGGTGGAGTGATTTGGCGATGTCAAAGTCCTCGCGGAAGCGGTGGTAGTGATCACAAGCTTCACCGGAGATATAGTTCATCGGGTCCTCGGCCTCAGGGCGAAGACGCTCCCAGTATTTGATGTGGCCGAATTTACTCTCTGCTTCTTGGGCCAGGCGGTCAGCGTTTTGTTTCTCCCATTCGGACCAGTCATTCGTGGTGTTGCCTTCGACCTGGTGCGAGGCGGTCGCTGCGCCCCAGAGGAAGCCATCGGGAAATTTGAGTTGGGACATATTTGAGGATGAAGTATGACGTATGAAGCAGGAAGCATGATTCCTTCGACGATGCTCAGGATAAATGAATTGTAGCGTAATTCTGTGGAAAAAGAAACAGAATAATTCTTGCGTTTTGGCTTAAAAAGGGGTATTCTGCACGTATGAATGAGCACCATACTGAGGTTTTTACTTTTCCGGATCCGAAGACGACTGATCCCAAAAAACGGCGTATTCAACGAGCAATCGAGATGATTCCCGGGCTTTTGACGTGGACGACGCTTATTGGGATGCTCGCCCTGTCATTTTTTCTCCCGGTGTGGGCGGCGGTGATTGTCATCGTGTTTGATATCTATTGGATTCACAAGGCGTTCTATATCTCTATCTTTTCAGTTGCCGGCAATCACGATGTGGCCGAGGGCAAGCGCATCAACTGGTGGGAGCGCTGTCAGAATATTGCTCACCCCGAGGCGTATAGCGAGATGCTCAAGACGCGTATCAAGGACATGTATGCCAGTCTCTCCGAAGTGCCATTGTGGCATCTTCGCGAGCGTCATACCATCAAGAAAGAAATTGGCCGCCTCAAAAAAATCAGGCGTGAGACTCGAGAGCTCATCCCGATTCAGGATGAGATCATGGACTGGCGCGATGTTATCCATGTGGTACTCCTCCCAACCGCTGGTGAACCAGCCGATATCATAGAGCCAGCCATCCAGTCACTCGCCGAGAATAATTTCCCCAAGGAGCAGATGATTGTTCTCCTCGCGACCGAAGAGCGTGAGAATCCCGAGACGCGTCTCCCGAAAGTGGAATATCTCAAAAACAAGTTTGACGGGGTCTTCCGTGATTTCCTGGTGACGACCCATATCGTCGAGGGGGGCGAGATGAAATGTAAGGCGTCCAATGCTCGCTTTGCTGCGCGAGAACTTATGAAATACCTGGACGAGCGTGGTATCGACTACAAGCGCGTCATTTTCTCGAACTTTGACTGTGACAGCGTGGCGCATCCCGAGTACTTTGCCGCTCTCACCTACGAATACATCATCGATCCCAAGCGTTTGCAACGAGCCTATCAGCCACTCCCGATGTATCACAACAACATCTGGGACACCAATGCCTTTGTACGCCTGGTGGTGACGGGATCATCGTTCTGGCACCTCTATCAGTCGACGCGCAAGGAAATGGTGACATTTTCTTCTCACTCGGAGCCGTTTGATACGCTCGTGAAAGTCGGATTTTGGCCGGTCAATATGATTAGTGAAGACTCGGTCATCTACTGGAAGTGTCTCGCCTATTTCCATGGAGACTACCGGGTGCAACCGATTCATCTGCCGATCTCACTTGATGCGGTCTTGGCCGAGACGTACTGGAAGACCCTCGTCAATCAGTACAAGCAGAAACGACGCTGGGCCTATGGAATCGAAAATTTCCCGGTCACCATGCGCGCTATCTGGCCAGACCGGGGGATTAAATTCCTTACCAAACTCCGCATCACCTTTGAGATGCTCGAAGGGCACTATTCCTGGGCGACGACGTCGTTTATCCTCACCTTTCTCGGGTGGCTCCCGCTCATTCTCGGTGGAGCAGCCTTCCGTGAGAGTGTGCTTGCTCACAATCTTCCGTTTGTAACCAAGACGCTCATGACGCTCGGGATGATGGGGCTTCTCATTTCGATTCCGATGTCTCTCCTTTCGCTCCCACCACGTCCCAAGCGCTACCACTGGTCACGTCACTTCCTCATGCTGTTTCAGTGGATCCTTATCCCACTGGTCGGATTTCTTTCGGCTTTTCCAGCTATTGATTCGCAGACGCGTATCCTTCTCGGGAAATACTTCGGCGAATTCTGGGTGACCGAAAAAATGCGGAAGAACTAGTGTATAGTCCTTAGCTGTTAGCTTTTAGGTGCTAGGAAGAGAAAACTATGAAGATACAATACTTTGCGACGACCAATGACCACAAGCTTCGCGAGGTCAGTCATATTCTTGGCTACGAACTGGAAAAGATGGATCTCGAACTCACTGAACCGCAAGATATGGATCTGGAGGTGATCGCTCGAGCCAAAGCAGAAGAGGCGTTTCAGAAAATCGGTAAGCCGGTGCTGGTGGAAGATACTGGTTGGTACTTTGATGCTTGGAATGGACTGCCCGGACCCTTCGCTAAGTGGTTTAAGGAAACTGTCGGTATCGACGGTGTTTTGAAAATGATGTCTAGTGAGGAAAACAGAAAAGCGAGAGGGAAGACAGCAGTCGCTTATCATGATGGGAAAGGTGTCCACGTGTTCGTCGCAGAAGTCTCCGGAGTTATTACACGAGAAAAACGAGGAGATTCCGGTTTTGCGTATGATTCTATTTTCATTCCGGACGATCAAGGAAAGACCTTCGGGGAAATGACGATGGAGAAAAAGAATTCTCTTTCTATGCGGGCCCTGGCGATCAACCAGCTGAAGAAATTTTTGGATACTAAAGAGGCGTAGCTACTCAAGGTGGATGCGTTCTTCGAAGAGCTCGACGGCACGTTTGAGGAG
>CAYNNJ010000055.1:2932-5404 GCA_964398755.1 uncultured Bdellovibrionales bacterium | reverse complement strand
TGAACTCAATCTGCGATTTGCTTTCGAGATCGATACGCTCCTTGTGTATTTTCATATTTTTATTTTCCGCCGAAATATACTCCTCGCTCGTCGTTAGAGAGCGGCGAGTTCAGTCTTGAGCGTATCCTTGGGCTGCACCCCGATATACTCCTTGACGACCGCGCCAGCTTTGAAGACCTTCATAGTAGGAATCGACATAATACCAAACTGCTGAGCAATTTCCGGATGTTCATCAACATTCAACTTGCCAATCTTGGCCGTCGTCACTTCGGTTGAGAGCTCTTCAATAACCGGACCCATCATTTGGCACGGGCCACACCAAGGCGCCCAAAAATCAACGAGAACGGGCTTGTCACTCTTCAAAACTTCGGCATCAAAATTGTCTTTCGTAAATTCAACGGCCATAACGTTTGGGAAATGAATAGATTACTTTCCCAGTATACCGAAACAGACAGGAATTGGCAAAGCCCGCTCATTACGACTTTTTGAGTACGGCAAGAAAGGCAGAAGATGGGATAGACACCCGCCCCTGACCCATTTCTTTAGCCTTTTTCTTACCTTTCTTCTGCTTCTCCAAAAGTTTCTTTTTGCGGGAAAAGTCACCACCATACATATAACCGGTCACATCCTTGCGGTAAGCGGCGATGGTTTCACGGGCAATCACCTTACCCCCGATCGCTGCCTGGAGGGCCACGGCAAAGTTCTGTCTCGGAAGGACTTCTTTCAATTTTTCTACCACGCGCTTCCCTTCACTGTGAGCGTCACGACGCGGTACCATCCGAGCAAAAGCGTCGACCGGCTCATTGGCGACCAAGATATCGAGCTTGATCACATCACTCTCTCGATAACCGATCAATTCGTAGTTCATCGAAGCATAGCCAGAAGACGCACTCTTCAGGTCATCATGAAAATTGACGATGACGTCCATGAGTGGTGCTTCAAACGAGAGGAGCACCCGCTCCTCATCGAGGTACTCGGTATTTTTGTAGTCAGCCCGAATCGACTGACAGAGTTGCATCACCCCGCCGAGATATTCACTCGGTACCACGATCGAAAGCGAGACATAGGGCTCGTACATCATCTCGATACTCGCTGGATCCGGGAGATCAACCGGCGAATAGAGGGCGATATTTTTTTCTTCTCCCCGAATTTTCATCTCATACACAACCGACGGGGTCGTGATGGTCGGCACCAACCCGAACTCTCGCTCCAGTCTGGCCTGAATAATTTCGAGATGGAGGAGCCCAAGGAAGCCACACCGAAACCCACGCCCAAGCGCCTGATTACTCTCCGGTTCAAAGGTGAACGCCGCATCATTTAATTTGAGCTTGTCGAGGGCATCACGCATGATGGTGTAGTCATCACCATCGACCGGATACATACTAGCATAGACTGCTGGCCGAATTTCTTTGTAGCCCGGGAGTCGCTCCACTACCGTTTGGTCTCGCTCTTTTTTCTTCCACGTCACGGTATCACCGACCCGGCAGTCAGCGACCGCCTTGAGTCCGGTCGCGATGTAGCCGATGTCACCCGCCCGGAGAATATCTGTCGCCACCAAATTCGGATGAAAGAGCCCGACCTCAACGGTCACGCCTTCTTTTTCCGTCCCGAGCATATGGAGCACATCATCTCGTTTGACCGTCCCATCAACGACCTTCACATACGCCACCACGCCCTTGTAGGTATTGTAAACCGAGTCGAAAATGAGGGCCCGGAGGGGCGCCTGTTCGTCACCTCCGGGAGCCGGCGTACGCTCGATCACCCGCTCGATCACCGCCTCTACACCAAGACCAGTTTTCCCGGACGCGAGGAGAATATCGTCTTCGGTACACCCTAGCACATGAATGATTTCTTTTCTTGTTTTTTCCACCTGAGCATTGGGGAGGTCGATCTTGTTAATAACCGGAATAATCTCGAGCCCCTGTTCAATAGCGAGGTAGAGATTGGCGAGTGTCTGAGCCTGCACCCCCTTGGTAGCATCGACGAGAAGAATCGCCCCCTCCACCGCTGCGAGCGAGCGCGACACTTCATAGTGAAAGTCGACGTGTCCCGGGGTGTCGATGAGGTTTAACTCATAGTCCACATCCTTGTACCGATGAAACATTTTGACCGGCTGAAGCTTGATGGTGATTCCCCGCTCCCGCTCGAGGTCCATCTGATCGAGCATCTGGTCCTTCATTTTCCGCTTTTCAACAGTATGAGTAAGATCGATAAGACGATCGGCCAGGGTGGATTTCCCGTGGTCAATATGGGCAATAATACAAAAATTTCGAATGTTTTCTTGTCTCATATTTTGTTGCCTGCCCCGTGAGCCCATACCAATGGGCTTTTACGGGGTCGTATGCTCTGGTTCATTCCCCTAGGCTAGCTCGAAAATGGCTTTAAAGCAAGATTTCTCCTCAATGATACGTAGCTGATTGATATTTTTCTTTTCTGTACTCCCGATGTGACGTCGGTAACATTTTTGATGAG
>CAYNNJ010000055.1:0-2922 GCA_964398755.1 uncultured Bdellovibrionales bacterium | reverse complement strand
GGTACAAGACAGCTCCCTGTTCGGCAGAACGAGTCAAAAATGTTCGACGGACACGCAAGGGTAGGAAAAGGAAGATATCAATCAGTAACTCCGAAAGCATAAAGAAAGAAAAAAGGCGTCCTTGAGATTCCAAGAACGCCCCTGTGTTCGGGTGTGTTTTCGCCCCCTAGTCAATCGACCAAAGACACGGCCAATGCCTGGGTGACACGGCCATGTCCTCCTTGCTCGGCTCTGCAGGTAGAGTTTTTGCTTCCGCTTTGGCTGGTTCTTCTGTCACCGGCGGAGTCGCATCGAGAGCAAGTTGCTTCAATTCCCACGCGCTTGCACCTTCGAACATGATTGATTCCTCTCTTCGGTTTTCAAACAACGACAACAAAAAAGCCGGTCTACTCTAGGAGCGAGACCGGCTTCTTGCTACTGTTCACTTGATCATCCACGTGTCACAGCAAAAAGAAACTGGCCTCGCTTCTCCCAGAAGAAGAAGCCGGTCATAAACATACAGAAACGATGGATGGACTGCGTCAAGATTTTCATAAGTGTATTCCAAAAATACCAACTCCTCGGACCGCTGTCAACCACGTCGCTCGCGAGCGACGGTGGTCAATATACTACCAATCCCCGCGTTCGGGATGATCTTCAGTGAGGGTGGCGGCTTCGGGCTGGCGGAGGACTCGACAGAGGACAAAGCGCTTCACGCGACCGAGTTCCTCAACCTTGAGGAGATAGGCAAAGAGGATGTAGGCACCCCCGCCAATCAACAATCCCAGCATAAGCTGGAGGAAGACCTCGATAAAAGTATCAAGCTCGTTTGTCGTGAGTGCAAAAACTGATTTCGAGATTTGAGCCACAGCACCGGCCAAGAGTGACGCCAGGAGAATCTTCATCACGGGTACCACGATGAGCTTGTCTTCCCAGAACGAAAGCTGTCGACGCAAGAAGAAGTAGAGCAGTGCAAAATTCACTATCGTACCGACAGAAAAGGCAATAGCGAGCCCCTCGACCTCATAGTACGGGAGGAGGAGCGGGATGAGTGCAATATGAACCGCTTCACTCACAAGCGCGATATAGAGTGGAGTCTTGGTATTCTGGAGCGCAAAGAACGCCCGGGCAAAGAGTGGGATCAGACTCTGGGCAAAGAGACTGAGCGCCAGAAACTTGAGTACTTCAAATGTGGTGATGGTATCCTGCCAATCGAACTCACCGGACCCGAGGATGACACGGACGCACTGCGCACGAAAAATGATGATAAAGATGGAGAGTGGTACGACAAAGAAGAGAATCTTGCGTGTCGTCTCCGCAAACATCCGAAAAAAATCACGATCACTCTTTTGGGCAGCAAAGAGGGCGAGGGCCGGAAACGCTGCCAGTGAAAAAGCAATCCCAAAGAGCCCGAGGGGTACACTCTGGATATTATTGGCAAGCGTAAAGGCGGCGAGACTCCCCGACACCAGTGTCGACGCAAAAATAGTCATCACGAGGAGTCCCACCTGATTTACGGCCATACCAAGTGACCGTGGGATCATGAGCGTGAGCACTCTCCTCACCTGCTCATTCTGCCATGCTGCCCGGAGACCGAACTCGAAACGAAAGCCCGTCCGCCGCAAAGCCGGATATTGTACGGCGACATGTAAAAATGAACCAATGACCACGCCCCAGGCGAGACCGCTCGCTCCGAGTGTCGGTGCGAGAAAGAGGGCGCCCATGATAATACCGATGTTGTAAAAGACTGGAGCGAAGGAATAAGCAGCAAACTGCTTGAATGATACGAGCACTCCCCCAAAAACGGCACTCGCAGCGAGAAAGAGTGGCGAGAGGAGCATGATCCGCGTGAGGTCAGTCACGATCTCTTGTTTTTCGGGAGCAAATCCCGGGGCCAATACCTCGGTCAGAAACGGGGCAAAGATGATGCCAAAGAGCGAAAAACATCCGATGGAAAACAGTGTTGTATGGAGGACTCCCGACGTCAGTCGCCAAGCCTCTTCTCGCTTCTCTTTGGTCATGAGTTCGGTAAACACCGGAACAAACGCCGCCGATAGCGCCCCCAGTACCAAAAAGCCATAGACCAAATCCGGCAGACGAAACGCGGTATAGTCGGCATCAAGCACATCCCCTGCTCCGAAACTTGAGGCAAGTACCCGATCCCGGATAAACCCAAGAAAGCGACTCGCTATCCCAGCAAAGGCTATGAGGAGCGCGGCCGTGCCTACGGTCGCACTCGGGGTGCTACCAAGAGAAAAAATGAAGCTAATGAATCGTTTGAACATGGGTCTCACGGTTACTTCTGACCAAATACTACCCCTTGAAATACATCGGTTGTCAGTGTTGTTTCCCTACGCCATTCTCGTCCATACGGTACCAGATTCGGTTCGGTCTGCCAAATGAGTGGCACGTTTTCCGGGAATGAGAGCGTCGACATAAGGGTGCTCCCCGGTGAACCTGACTGCTTCTGATAGAGGACGCTGTACGACTGAGGATCACCGGTCGCGAGCGCGGTCATATCGATCGAAAACGGTAAGCGGTACCGGTATTCTACCGTCACGGACTCTTTCGGGCTGACATAGACCCAGGCTCCAAACACGGTCTTCCCAGCATCCTCTGAGATACGCACACCACTTTTCTCGTCTATCCGCTCCCTCGCTTCCGCCTCAACCACATCGGCATCGCGCCGAAACCCGAGGCGGTCGTAGTCGAGTGGCTCCGGCGGAAACTCCCGAGTCGTGCCACTCGTCGAGAGAAGTTCTGAACCCTTGGGGACATAGACTCGGAGATAGTCTGCATTGACCCGATTCCACCAATCATATGGTGTGTCCCCTCCCTGGTGCGTCCGGGAAATCGTGACCGTGTCAATAATAGAGCCATCCGCGGCGATTTCCGCCCGATGCCGTATCGTTTCATCGATGACGCCATCAGTCTTGTAACCAT
>CAYNNJ010000054.1:0-5422 GCA_964398755.1 uncultured Bdellovibrionales bacterium | reverse complement strand
CCTCACTGGCGGAAACGTTCTCACTCTACCTCTATAATGACCAGGGTACTATGCGTCTCGGTCTGGCACTTTCTTTCGGGACGGTGGATGGACCGACGCTTTTCGCAAAGGAACGCGAGGGAGTATTTCCGTATGCCTTTCGCTCGTTTCTCTATCAGGGGATGACAGTACCTCGTGAGGTCAGTTTTCGGTCCGGAGCGTACCGGGATCAGACAGTACGCTTTGTGAATATTGATGAGACCACTCAAACATCATTTGACTATGCTCTGCGAGGAACAACCTGGCTCATTGGTACGAGCAAGGAGACACTCCGAGCACTCCTTGATGCCAACTGAAAAATTTTGGCTTAAAAAAAGCACAGAGTGAAAGAAAATAAGAAGTAACCGACTTATTTTTTTTGAGAGAAGAGCACTACCATAGGAAAATGAATGACAAGTAAGCATGATTGTGTTTCATTCAAGCGATTTTCTGGAATGATTGATTGACTCGAGGGTGTTTTTCTGCTATAATTGACTTGTGACGTTGAAATTTCTTTGACAACTTGCTCTCTTCAACCGTACCGAACGGTGAAAGAACTCCCATCGCAATGCCCCCTCATTGTGACGGGGATTCTTTCACTGTTCAAGAGTCATGGCAATGTACCATGACCGCTCCGTCCTAACACGGAGACTCAAACAAAAACAAAAAACTCCTGAAAAATAATACATGCAGGAGAAAAACAAAAAGAAACAAAAAAACAGTTCTTTCAAATAGAGAGGCGTTGGCTACACAGAGGCTGGAAATCGGTTCTTGCTCCTGTGTAGCCAGTGACCTCACCAAAAAAGGCTTCGCGCCAGAGAACGGTGAAGGGAGAAGTAGTGAAAAAGTTAGGATCACTGCGAAAAAAAATGCAAGTGCACAAAATACAGGATTCAAATGGATTATAGATGCTTCCTCACCCGTAGCTATATAACCTAGATACCTGTTGGCACATGCAACGTTCGGGCGTACAGCCAAATAATTTATTATCGGGCGTCGTACGCCCGGACACCAACATCCTTTTGAAACGGTGACCGGGCCAGAAGTAGCAAGCAGAAAAAGAATCAGAACTCCCCATAGGGTGTTTTTTTGTTGCTCACCCACGAGATTTTGAGTGGTTATGAGCAACAAACCCCGCGGCGAAGCTCTGCGGGGTCGTTGCCGGATTTTCTCTTTAGGGGTATGTTGGACGTATGAAACGCTTTGAACTCGCCCCAGGACTGGGGAAACTCGGTGAGGAGCTCGCGACCCGCTACCTTCATGACAAGGGTTATCGTATTCTTGCCACGAACTACTGTAACGTCCATGGGAAGCGTCTCGGGGAAATCGATATTGTCGCTGAACAGAGAGGAACGCTTGTCTTTGTTGAGGTGAAGAGTCGGCTCAAGAAAAGTGGCGATACCCTGCTCCCGGAAGCAAGTATCACTCGTGACAAGCTCCGTAAGCTGGCCCGAGTGGCAGAATGTTATCTTCGGGAGGCACGTCGCGAGTCTGTCCCTTATCACTTTGATGGCATTGCCGTCCTCTATGATCCAAGCCAAAAAAAGGCCGAGATTCGCCATTTGGAACATATTTTCTTCTAGACAGCGCTCGTAATTTTTGCTATACTGAGACTATCAATAGATTCTTAACCTTCTTTCTAACTGTATGACTCTTGATCAAGCAACGCTCGCTACCCTCAAAGAAAAACTTGTGGCCGAAAAATCCCGTCTGGAAAGTGAACTAGGTCGGTTTGCCAGTGCGACCGGTGCGGAGGGGAGTTATGAGACTCGGATGGGCGATATGGGTACGGATGAGGATGAAAATGCTTCAGAGGTAGAGGAATATGTAGATAACCTCGGACTGGAACAGAATTTGGAAGCTCAGCTCAAGGATGTTCATGACGCTCTCGCCAAGATGGAAGCGGGCACCTACGGTATCTGTGAGGCCACAGGACAGCCGATTGATACAGACCGACTCATGGCCTATCCAGCAGCGAGAACGGCGCTCTAAACGAATCCTATGAGGCTACGGAATGGGTTATCGATTTCCCTTTCCCTAGCCTTTTTTCTTTGTCTCCTTTTTGGACTTGCGGTTTCGGTCCGTACGTGGCTCCCCGGAGTGTGTAATAGCGCGGGTCCGTGGGGGATCCGGGTCCCAGATGGGGTAATGCTCGCTGGTTTTGTGGCTGTCTCCTTGGTTTTTTTCCGAGAGCTATCTCAACAGCACGATAAAGTGACGCTCTTTCTCTGGTTGCTCCTCATCGCTGCCGGAGGGAGTAACCTCATGGAGCGACTTTTTTTGGGATGTGTGTACGACTATCTCTCGGTGCCACTCTTCCCGGTGTTTAACCTCCCTGATGCCATTTTGACCCTAAGTGTGGTATTTTTAATGGTGAAGAGTTTCCGAGATTGATACGCATCCCTATGTCTGCCAAAGTCTACTCTGCGGCGACCGTCGGACTCGAAAGTGTCTTGGTCGAAGTGGAAGTCGATGTTTTGCCCCAGGGCCTCCATACGTTTACGCTGGTCGGTTTGCCTGATACGGCCATCAAGGAGTCGCGTGACCGAGTGAGCGCCGCCCTCAAGAATAGCGGCTGTAAACCGGTGCACCAAAGTGGTCGCATCACGGTTAACTTGGCCCCGGCTGATTTGCCCAAGAATACTCCTATTTATGATGTTCCCATGGCAGTGGGACTTCTCTTGGCGACCGAAGAGCTTCACTTTGATCGCGAAGGCAAACTCTTTATCGGAGAACTTGCTCTTGACGGTATGGTACGGAGAGTCCAGGGAGTGCTCCCAATCGCGCTCTTTGCACGGGAGGCCGGCTTTTCTGAACTGTATGTCCCAGCAGAAAATGCGCCGGAGGCAGCACTTGTTTCTGGTCTCTCGGTGATCCCGATATCAACGCTACATGGTCTCATTGCTCATTTGCGGGGTGAATCGCTCATCACCCCATTTCCCACCGGTGTACCGTCACTTGAGGTGGAGGATGAGGAGGCAGATATGGCTCATGTGCGAGGACAAGAACATGCCAAGCGGGCACTCGAGATCGCAGCCGCTGGTGGACACAATGTGCTCTTTGTCGGTCCGCCGGGGAGTGGCAAGACGCTCCTTGCGAAGACGCTCCCAACGATACTTCCGCGACTTGATTTTGATGACAGTTTGGAAGTGACCAAAATTTACTCCGTAGCTGGCGTTTTGCCACGGGGTGATGCTCTGGTGACCAAGCGACCATTTCGAGCACCGCATCACACGGCGAGTGCGGTGTCACTCGTCGGTGGTGGGACGAACCCGCGACCAGGTGAAATCAGTTTGGCCCATCGTGGCGTACTCTTTCTTGATGAGTTTGCGGAATTTTCCCGGGCTGTCCTCGAGAATCTCCGCCAACCCCTCGAAGACGGTGAGGTGACCGTTTCGCGGGCCAAGGGATCACTTCGCTTCCCAGCGCGCTTCATGCTCATCGCTGCCATGAATCCCTGTCCCTGTGGCTACGCCGGCGATCCGGAACGCCTCTGTGCCTGCCTTCCCGCCCAAGCGGAACGCTATCGTCTCAAGATCTCGGGCCCAATCATGGATCGAATCGATCTTCACGTTGAGGTACCTCGGGTCAAGATTGAAAAGCTCGATGCTGATGGACCGTTAGGTGAGCACAGTCGCGATATTCGAGCGCGGGTAGAGGTAGCCAGAAAGCGTCAACGGGATCGCTTTCAGGGAAAACGGTTTCGCACTAATGCCGAGATGACGAGTCAGGCCGTGAAGGAAGTCTGTGTTTTAGATGATGTGTCACGGACCGCTCTCCATGAAGCGGTCAGTCGGATGAAACTCTCCGCACGCGGGTATATGCGCGTCCTTAAGGTAGCACGTACCATTGCTGATCTCGCCGAATCAGATCATATTACTCTGGCTCATATTGCCGAAGCACTCCAGTACCGATTTAAGGAATAATGGAAAGAGGATACAGAATCATGAATCATGAAACGAGAACAGACGGGACATCGAAAACGAAAATGAGGTGGCCGATTTTTTTGATCACTGGATTTTTGGTGACAGGACTTATCGTCTATTTTTGGCCAGAGCCGGATACGTTTGTTGGTACAAAAAAGTCAGTGACGGTAGATGATAACGGTCTCACGTTTTCTTTTCGCGATGTTACTGAGGAGACAGTGGGGGAATTTCTCCGCACTCGGCATTTAGCATTGGGAGAAAAAGAATCAGTCTTTCCTGGAGAAGAGGCACGACTATCGACGGGGATGACGCTTTTCATTACTCGTACCCATGAGATTTCTGTACAGGCTGATGGTACGAAAAAAACGTATGCGGTTTTGGCCGCATCGGTTGGTGAGGCGCTCGCAGAAGCAGGAGTAACACTTGATGAGGACGATATTGTGAAACCGGCACGAGAGGCGACGGCGAATCGCGGAACGGAAATCATTGTGACGCGAGTCGACATCCGTGAGGAGGTCGTCGAGAAGGCGCTCCCGTTTGAAAAGAAGACGAATGAGGACGACACACTCTCGTGGCGCAAGACCGTTGTCACGCAGAAAGGCGAAAAAGGAATGGACCATTTAGTGTATCGGGTGAGTAGTCACGATGGGAAAGAGGTGAACCGTAAGCTCATCCGTACCGAGCGAGTGAAAGACCCGGTACCAGAAATTGTGACTCAGGGAACGTATGTGAAACTCGGGAAGAGCCATAGCGGCGCCGCCTCATGGTATGCGTGGACCGGTACCATGGCAGCAGCCAATCCCTGGCTTCCCAAGGGGAGTTATGTTAAGGTAACCAACATGGAAAACGGGAAGAGTGTCATAGTGGTCATCAATGATCGAGGGCCGTTTGTTCCGGGGCGCATCATTGACCTCGACAAAGTGGCCTTTGCTAAAATTGCCTCCGTTGGTGCTGGGGTTATCAACGTGAAGATGGAAGAGATTGTAAATTAGCTTATAGCTTTTAGGAAGTTAGCTTATAGCAATACATATGAAAACTGATTCGTACAGAGACCTTATTGTATGGCAAAAGTCAGTTGAGTTAGTCATACGTATTTACCAACTTACTGAAAAGTTTCCAAGAGAGGATGTCTTTGGACTGACTTCACAAATGCGTAGGGCCTCTGTTTCTCTCCCGTCAAATATTGCAGAAGGACGATACCGTGGAACAAAAAAAGATTTTTGCCACTTTCTAAGGATAGCTTTTGCATCTGGGGCGGAACTAGAGACACAGCTAGAAATTGCAAAGCGCCTCTCGAGAATATCCTCCTCTGAGTATGACAAAGTAAATGCCGAGCTCGGAGAAGTGATGAAGATGCTGAATGTCATGTTGAGTAAACTTGTTTGAGAAACCTATAAGCTATGAGCCATAAGCTAAAAGCGAAGAAGTCATTGGGACAGAATTTTCTTCATGACGAGTCTGTCATTCGAGATATCTTT
>CAYNNJ010000053.1:0-5439 GCA_964398755.1 uncultured Bdellovibrionales bacterium | reverse complement strand
ATCGCGTCGCTTGATCGCACGGTACTCTTTTCTCAGCTCAAGGAAGCACGACTCGCCGCTCGAGTCGCCGAACAAAACGAGAAACTCCTCCGTCGTGGTCGGACCAACTATACCCCCGAAGAACTCTCTGCTAAAAAACTCCTTTCAGAACAAGCGCGCGAGAGCGTCCGGACGATAGAGGCTCAGATGAAAGAAAACGTCTTGTCATCACCGATGTCAGGACAGATATCTCGTTTTGATACCCGCGTCGGCGAAGTAGTGACGCTCGGGCGGGTCATTGCTCGCGTGGTAAAGCCCGGGAGCTACCTCCTCGAGTCACGCGTACCGGAGTCAGATATTGCCAAGGTACGAATCGGGATGACAGCTCGGATTACATTTGATTCCCTGACGAACGATGATGTGTTTCAGGGTGAAGTAGTGAGTATTGATCCTGCTGCGACCGTCGTCCAGGATGTCGTCTCGTACAAGGTCAAGTTCCGACTCTCGATGGGTGATGACCGGCTCAAGGAGGGAATGACAGGGAACATCGATGTGGAGACAGCCAAGAGCCAGAATGTGCTGTGGGTACCGTATCGAGCTCTCACCAAGGAGGGGACCAAGACTTTTGCGGAAGTGAAGCGCGGTCCGACCACGTTTGAAAAAGTGGAAGTGACCACAGGCCTTGAAGGTGACGAAGGTACCATAGAGGTCAAGTCTGGATTGAAAGAAGGAGATGAAGTGACTATTGGTGCTACTCAGAAAAAATGAGTTTGATTGCTGTTCATAATCTTGAAAAAGTCTATTCAAGCGAGGGAGTCGACACTCGCGCGCTTTTTGGTGCGACCTTTACTATCGAGCCCGGTGAGTTTTTGGCCATCATGGGCCCCTCCGGGTCGGGCAAGTCGACGCTTATGCAGGTTCTTGGACTCCTCGATCGAGCGACGGGTGGGAGTTATGAACTCTCCGGCAAGGACGTGACTGTGTTTACGGATGATGAGCTCGCTCGCCTCCGGAATAAAGAAATCGGGTTTATTTTCCAGGCTTTTAACCTTCTCCCGAAAACCAGTGTCGCAGAAAACGTCGAGCTGCCACTCCTCTATGATGACCGGGCCGATGCCTCAAATACGGAACGGGTAGCAGCCGCCCTCGCCGCTGTTGGCATGTCTCATCGAGCCACCTATCTTTCAAGTCAGCTCTCTGGTGGTGAGAAGCAACGCGTGGCTATAGCGAGAGCCCTCGTCAACAATCCAGAAATTATCTTTGCCGATGAACCGACCGGGAACCTTGACTCCAAGTCCGGTCTCCAGGTCATGGCAATTCTTCAGAAGTTAAACGATGAGGGGAAGACTATCATTCTTGTCACACACGAAACCTCGACCGCGGAACATGCCAAACGTATCCTCCGGATGGTGGATGGTCAGATCGTCGCCGACGAAGCGGTCGAGAAACGCCGCATTGCTTCTGCAGAAACAGAGCTCTTGAAGTAGCTATGAAATTTTCCGACCCGATCAAAATTACTTATCGGTCGCTCACTGCCTCAAAGCTGCGGTTCCTTCTAACAGTCCTTGGAGTCGTCATCGGTGTGGCGGCAGTTATCATGGTGATGGCCATCGGGGCGAGTGCCCAAAAGCTTGTCTTGTCTCAGGTAGAAAATGTCGGATCCAATCTGGTGGCCGTCCTTCCTGGGGCATCCGAAGAAAAAGGACCGCCGGCATCGGCCCTGGGTATCGTAACGACCAGCCTCAAGAATGATGACCTTCGGGCGCTTCGTGAACGGCGCAATGTCCCACACCTTTCGGCCGTCACCGGCTATGTGAGCGGCTCGGCTACCATTGAATCGAGTGTGGCGTCGTTTGAAGCGAGCTACCAGGGGGTGTCACCCGAGATGATTGAAGTAGAAAATATCAAAGTGGAACGGGGACGATTCTTCTTTCCTGAAGAAGAGAGTGATCTCTCTCGCGTCGTCGTACTTGGGGCAGGCCGGGCTGAGGATCTTTTTCCAGGCCGTGATCCGATTGGTGAAATCGTCAAGATTAAGAAGAATCCGTTCAAAGTAATCGGAGTACTCGAAGCGCGGGGAGCAGCTGCGTTTTCTAATCCGGATACACTCATCTATGTGCCACTTGAAACGGCCCAAAAGATACTCCTTGGTATCGACTATTTGAACTTTGCTCGAGGCAAGGTCGACACGCCAGACAATATTGAGCGCACGATGGCCGACATGACACTTCTCCTCCGAGATCGGCATAACCTGAAAGATGACGAGGAGTCGGATTTTTCAGTGCGGAGTACCAAGGCTGCGCTCGGCATCCTCACCAATATCACCGATGTCCTCAAATATTTTCTTATTGCTATCGCTTCCATCTCGCTCCTCGTCGGTGGTATCGGGATTATGAATTCGATGCTTATCTCTGTCTCTCAGCGTATCCGAGAGATCGGGCTCCGCAAAGCCGTGGGCGCGCGTCCGGTTCATATCATGACTCAGTTTCTGATCGAATCATCATGTGTGACCCTCATCGGCGGACTCATCGGTATCGTGCTTGGTGTTCTCATTGCGTATGTGGTGGCCCTCATCCTTCCGCGACTCGGTTATGACTGGCAGTTTCTGGTGCCACTCTCATCGGTCATCATCGGGTTTAGTGTGTCACTCGTGATCGGAATCACCTTTGGTCTCTATCCGGCACTCAAAGCCTCACGCGTCAGTCCGATGGAAGCGCTCCGCTACGAATAAGACTATGAACAAAAAATACTTCATTCCATTTTTCTTCGCTTGGAAGACCATCACCACTCACAAAGCGAGGACCGCGCTCGCGCTTCTCGGGGTAGTGATTGGTGTCTTTGCGGTGGTCGTGGTGACGAGTCTCGGTGAAGGGGTGAAGGGCTTTATTTTGGGACAGGTCGAGAGTTTTGGAAGTGACCTCATCCAGGTGGAGGTAAAGATTCCCAATACGACCGCTATGTCGAGTGAGAACTCGACGGGGCGTGCTCAGGGGACGCAGATCACGACGCTCACGGTCAAAGACGGTGAAGCCATCAAGAAATTGCCGAACGTGGCCGCCACCTATGCCGGGACAATTGGTCAGGAGCGGGCCACCTACGGATCGATTGGCAAGCGTATATCGCTCTTTGGGACCGGGGCTGAAGTAGCGACTGTCGATAGTAATCTCAAGCTCGAAAGCGGACGATTCTTTACCGAAGAGGAGGACAATAGTCTCGCGCAGGTTGCCGTCCTGGGGAGCGATACCAAGGAAACGTTCTTTGGTTCGAGCGAGGCGGTGGGGGAATATATTACCCTTCGGGGAGCCAAGTATCGCGTGATTGGCGTGCTTGAGGCTCGGGGAGCAGTGGCGTTTCTCAATTTTGATACGTTTACTTACGTGCCGGTCCAAACGCTCCAAAAGAAACTGTTGGGCGTCGACTACGTGCAGTTTATCTCAGTCAAGATGGATGAGCCGGCACGTGAAGCAGAGACGGTCGCTGATATCGTAGCGCTCCTTCGGAAGCGTCATGACATTGATCATCCGGACAAGGATGATTTTTCGGTGACGTCGACCAAGGAAGCTCAGAAAACATTCAGTGATATTTTGGGATCACTCTCGGTTCTCCTTCTCGCCCTGACCTCCATCTCGCTCGTCGTAGGAGGAGTCGGTATTATGAATGTCATGTATGTGTCGGTCTCGGAGCGTACGTCCGAAATCGGTCTCCGTAAAGCGGTGGGAGCGACATCGCGGAGTATTTTACAGCAGTTTCTCCTTGAGGCGCTCATCATCACCCTTTCTGGTGGACTGATTGGGATTGTTTTAGGGATGCTCCTCACGCTTGCCCTTGGGGCAGTTTTTTCCTCGTTTGGCTTCGCACTCCCACTCACATTTTCGCTCCAGTCTTTCTTCCTCGGGGTAGGATTCTCTACGGCCGTTGGTCTCATCTTTGGTCTCGCGCCGGCCTACCGAGCAGCGACTCTTACTCCGATGGAAGCCTTGCGTAAGGACTAAGGTTTCTGGTACATCTTTTCGATATCCGAGAGAGACATCATAGCGTCGGGAGAGAGAGCCTCCGGTGGGAGGGCACCTTCATCACCGACGGAATATTTTTCGACTCGACCCTTTTTCATTTTCTTGGCTTTGCTTTCCGGGATTTCACGCCCGGTTTTTTTGTCGATATAGATAGTCCGTCCACCGGTTACTTCTCCTGAGGTTGTGAGGCGCTGATCGGGCTCTGACCGATAGGCTGTAAAGCCTGTGACAGGGAAGCGCACGAGCGCCTGATCCATAAATGCTCGAAAGATCGGAGCTGCCACATAGATACCATCGGCCCCCGCATTCATCGGGCGGTTGTCGTTGTTGCCAGCCCAGACCGCGACGGCGATACTTGGGGTGTAGCCAACAGTCCAAGCATCACGAAAATTCTGGGTAGTGCCAGTTTTGGCCGCGACGGTGACCCCAGCGGGGAATGCGAGTGGACTCCTCGGACCAAAGATGGGCGTGCGCGCACCATTGTCCGAGAGGATGGAGTTAATTTTGCGTGCCACCTCCGGATCGAGAGCGGGCTCGGTTGCCACTTCATGACTCCAGTTGATGGTCTTGCCATGAGTGTCTGTGATGTGGGCGATGCCGGTCGTCTCATGGGTCTTTCCCTCCTGCCCAAAAGCCGAAAAGGCATTGGCCATATCAAGTGGTCGGACTTCGGCGCCACCGAGGACAAGAGAGAGACCGTAGCGTTTGGGTTCAGTGAGGGTGGTGATGCCGAGCTTGGTCGCAAGCGTGATAGTATCCCCGATACCAGCGAGCGCGAGCGTCTGGACCGCGGGGACGTTGAGTGACATGGCGAGCGCCTGGCGCATAGTGAGACGACCACGGAACTTGCCATCGTAGTTTTGGGGAATATAGTCGCGACCGGAACCATCAGGACCAAAATTGACCGGTCGGTCATAGACCGGTGTCTCGGGCTGAAACCCTTTGGTAAAGGCAGTGGCGTAAGCAAAGGGCTTGAAGGCTGAACCAGGTTGGCGTTTTTCAATGGTCACATTCACGTTGCCGTCGATAGTAGTGTCCCAGTAGTCACGAGAACCGACCATGGCGAGGATATGACCGTTTGTGGCATCAAGAGCGACGAGGGCGGCGTTCTCGGCTCCGCGGGAGAGGTTTTTCTTGGCACCCTCGCGGACCACTTGCTCAGCCGATTTCTGGAGATCGAGATCAAGCGTGGTCGTGATTCGGAGGCCGGCCGTCCGGAGGTCGAGATCAGGATAGCGGGTTCTCAGTTCTTCGAGGACGGCAAAAACAAAGTGAGGTGCGATAATCTGGTCCGTCCGGGGCTCTATTTCCGCGAGGGGATCGCTCGCCGTTGCTTCGGTGTACTCACTCCGATTGATGTAGCCGAGGGTGTACATCCGAAGGAGGATACCGTCCATGCGAGCCTCGAGTTCATCGGTGTTGTTTCCAAAGGGGGAGAAAAAACTGG
>CAYNNJ010000052.1:0-5584 GCA_964398755.1 uncultured Bdellovibrionales bacterium | reverse complement strand
TAGGCCCAGAGAGCCTTGACCACTTCTGACCGAGGCATCGGTCCAGGACCAACCACTACCGCCAACTCTGCGCTGATCTTCATCGGCTTCATGAATGCCGCATTCGTCTTCGCCATAAAATCATCTTATGAATTACTGCTTCGTCCCTTATCATAGCGCTTTTTCCGCTCTTTTCCTAGTGTTTTGGGCAAGAGTCAGAAAAAATGGCTCAAATAAGCGATAAATTATACACTCTCCTCTCAGCGCTTGCCGGGTAAAAGCGAGTCGAGAGAGCTCGGTGCTGGTTTGAGAGCGGACCGGAATTTTTCAACAATGGTTTTCTGTGAGGGGTCATCCTGGTAGCGCTCGATATACGCCTGCATCACGGGTACAGCCTCACTCGTTCGTCCCAGCTTGATGAGCGCGACGGCATAGTTGTACCAGGTGTCACCCAGTTCCGGCACAAAGTCGTAGATATCCTTGAGAAGCTCGGCTGCCTTCCCATAGTTCTCTTCCATGATATAGAGATTGGCCAGATTGTAACGGACAGGAAATAGTTCTGGCTGGTTCACGAGTGATTCTGAGAGGAGACGCTTGGCTTCTTCGGTCTTGGTTGCTTTCTTAAGGAGTGCCGCCAAGGCCATCCGGGTCGCTGGGGCATCGGGATACCGACTGAGCGAGCGACGGTAGAATACTTCCGCTCTCGTATCATCGCCCACCTCAAGTGCTCGTGTAGCCTCATAGAAGTCAGGATCATAATCAGGCTCTTCCACCCGTGCCACAAACTCCGCGACCCGGGCCTGTTTCTCGCTCGGTGAGAGACTGCTCACTTCCCGATAGAATCGAAGGAGGCGATAGTTCGAAAGATCGTCACTCCGAAGGACAAGGAGCTTCTGGAGATGCGCTTTTGCTTCTTCCGAACGATCCTCTGCGAGCGCGGTGAGGACGAGGTTACCATAGGCCCAGGCATAATTTGGATCTGTCGTGAGCGCCTGTCTAAAATACGTCTCCGCCTGAGCGTAGTCACTGGACTGGAGTGCGGCATAGCCTAACGCATGCGATGACTGAGCGGTTGTATCAAACCGGAGAAGTGGCAATGGGTACCATGAGAGGAGGCAGGCGATCCCCAGGGCGCTCACCATACGAAGCATTGGTACTCTCCCCTCCCGAAGAGACATAAAGAGGAATGCCATCCCTCCACCAGCAGCCACCAAGAAAAAAGGCACCAGTGGCAGACGATACCGAGCATTCACGGTAGTGAGGAGAAGCACACAGAGTGACGCGAGGAAGAACAAAAGGAGGAAACGTGCCGGACGAGCACCTCCTGGTCTCATCTGATCCCAAAACGAACGTGAGCTCGCGAGTATCACTCCCAGTAGTCCGAGGAGGGTCACCAGGGCGAAGTTCGGAAGGAGCCACAGGAGCCAGACCTCGCTCCGATAATAGGTGTACTGATAGTTATCACTGAATTCAGAGTGATTGAAAAAAATGAGCACCTTGTTCCAAAGGGTACGGAAGAAGTGTCCCGGAGCCGTGGTCACTTCCTCGAGGGCCTGGCTAGTCCAGAAGGCTGACACCGCCCTTGGCGTGAGCGTCTTCCCCTCATACGCTTCGGCCATGCCCACTGCATCCATTTCTTCATAGCGCGGATCCGGCCGGAGAAAAGGTGGCACGAGAGCGGTCGAGCCATCCCCTCCCCACCAGTTCCCCTGGTACAGAGCGAGGCCAAACGAATAGTTTGTGAGGACCACATCATGCGCGACGACGTAGTTTCGGAGCGTAACCGGGAGGATGATGAGGAGTACTCCGAGCGTACAGAGGCCCGAGAGCACGAAGCGTTTTCTCAAAGCAAGTTCACGCGTGGCGAGGAGGATGAGTACCACCACCGGGAGGAAAATGAGATTATTTCCTTTGATGAGGGCAAGGAGCCCGAGAAGAAGACCAAGATACCAAAAGTCCTTGGGGCGCCGATACTCAAACGCCCGAAGCATGAGGAGAAGCCACCATGGAAGGAGCGCTACTTCGAGGCTCGTCTTGAGGAGGAGTCCCTCGTAAAAAAGAAATGGTCCGTAGAGCGCCGTGAGTAAACCAGTAATGAGGGCTGCCTCTCGATTGAAAACTTTTTTAGCTACCAGGTAAAGCCCGAGAGGAAGCGTGGCCCCGAGGAGCCACTGGAATATGAGGAGTCCCGTTTCCGAGAGACCAACTTTGAGAAACACCGCCAAGAGATAGGCGTAGAGTGGCTCGGTAAAAAAGACCCGGTCGCCTAGCCACCCACCCCCCACTATTTGTCTCGCCCATTCCAGATAGTACTCGGCGTCATGGAGCGGAAGAGTGAGTGATGGCTGAGACAAGACGAGTCCTCCGTAGATGACTCGAACGAGGAGAGCGAGACCAACGAGGGTCATGAGGACTCGCGACTCACTCACATACCACCGATGAAACCAGGCGAAATGAGCTGTCTCCGCTTCCTTGGAATCGGTCACGTACGCTCCGGCCTCACTCCGAGTCAGACGAAACTTGCGCTCAAGATCACGGACCGAAGCGCGAGGATTTTTCTTGAGATAGAGTTCTATCTTCTTTGCTTTCTGCATACTAGAGACCCTCTACGTACCGTCGAAAGTTTTCCAAAATTGATTGCCACCCGGCCCGTTGCAGGTCGAGCGAGTTTTCACCCTCAGCCTCAAATGTTTCCGTGACCCGACAGCCCTCCCCTTCTTGGGAAAATTGAATACTCACCTTTCTCGCATCTTCTCCATTCATTACATATTCTAGCCGCTTCTCTCCCTCGACGACTGTATAGGTCCCTCCAAAATCAAAGCCAGCGCTCTTATCCCTCGCTTCCATCCGGGTCATAAACTGTCCCCCAACCCGCACATCATTCGTCGCCACGGGAGCGCACCAATCTTCCGTTGCAAAGCACCACTTGGTAATATGCTCCGGTTCAGTCCAGCACTGCCAGACCGTACTCACTGGTGCCGCGACCACTGTCTCTACGGTAATACTCTCTTTCATATGCTTGTAACAATAACTCTTTAATTAGCGTGACATGGTGAGTTCCTCCCAACTCTTGCTCCCATAGTACTTCTTAAGAAAGGCGTCCCGGCCACTCGATTCCCGATAGGCGCAGTATTTGAGGGTATTCTCCTCAGCATAGTTCTGATGATACTCCTCCGCCGTGTAGAAATTGGTATATGGAAGCACCCGTACTGCCACCTTGACCTGGAATATCCCAGCTTCATCGAGCTCCTTCAGCGCTTGCTCCGCCACCATCCGCTCGGCGTCTTGCTCATAGAATATTACCGGCTGATAGCTTTCCCCTCGATCATAGAACTGACCTCCGGCATCTGTCGGATCGATATGCATAAGGTGATATCGTACCAGGTTTTCGTACGAGGTCACCGTCTCATCATAGTAGACGACCACCGCCTCACGGTGGCCGCTCTTTTCACTGGTCACATCGGCATAGGTGGGATTCTCGAGCGTGCCACCCGCGTAACCAGAAATCACCTCGACCACGCCTGGTGCCTTTTGCAAATCGCTCTCCGTGCACCAGAAACAGCCACCGGCAAAATAGGCGCGCTTGTACTGCTTCAATTCTTCTTCGGTGTGTTTCATATGCGTTTCCTTATTTTTTTCAAGACAGGTTTCTTTCGGGATACTGGGGATTTTGAAGCTTTCCTCCCGTTCGTTCCACTCAGATCGAAACCCGTACCCGATCACGAGGAGGAGGACGAGCACTCCGATTGCTCCATATATTTTGTTCATACGCACGCTTATGTTACTCCTCAGTATCCTCAGTGTACCAGCAGAGGGACAGAATGAGAAAGACCCCCCCCTCCCCTTGACGATTCCGCCCTGCTCGACTATCATTCAACTATATGGTTGAATGTAATTCCAATTTGAATCTCGTCTTCCATTCGCTCGCCGACGAAACGCGCCGAGATATCCTGCGCCGGGTCTCGGGCCGGACTCTCTCAGTCAGTGCCCTCGCTCGGGCCTATACCATGTCGCTTGCTGGTGTCGCCAAACACATCGAGATCCTCGAACAGGCAGGTCTCGTTTCCAAGGAGCGCCTCGGCAAAGAAATCCGCGTCAGTCTCGTGCCCAAGACGGTCGATCAGGCACAGACACACCTCCGAAAGTACGAGGAGCTGTGGGAGCAACGTTTCGGAAGATTGGATACACTCTTAAAATCTCATCACTAACACTATGCGTGAAACACTCTTTACCAAAGGAGCAGATGACAAATCAGTTACTATTGAACGTTCATTCTCGGCTCCCCGGAGCAAAGTCTGGGAAGCCTGGACCACAACCCTCCTCGATGAGTGGTGGGGACCCAAACCCTGGAACGCCGTCACCAAAGAGATGGACTTTCGTGAAGGCGGTCGCTGGCTCTACGCTATGACTGGGCCGGACGGGACCAAACAGTGGTGTGTCGAAGAGTATCACACGATTGATCCCGAGCACTCATTCACCGCCACTGACGCCTTCTCAGATGAAAACGGAGTACCTGACAACTCCCTTCCCAGGACCGAATGGTTGGTCGTCTTTACCGACGAGGGAACCGGGACCAAGATGACCATCACCTGTACCTATGCGACCCCAGAGGACCTCGCCAAGATTACGGAGATGGGCTTCCAGGAAGGATTTACCTTGGGCCTCAATCAACTCGACGCGTTCCTCAGTTAGAACTCATGAAGCAAAAGAGGCCCCTCTAGTGGGACCTCTTTTTTATTCGTCTCATGCCGCAACGTTATTCCCTGTCGCTGTCACGTGAAACGCGTTTCAATTTGCCTATGAGCGTATGGATTAAGAGAGCGATGATCGTCCAATAACACACGAGGTAGATACCGATAAACGGCGGTGGCGGATCTTCCTTTAGGAAATGAACCTCCGGGAGTGCCAGGGGTCCAATCAAAACAACTTTGAGTGGCCAAACGATGGTCGAAACGACCCGTTTCCAGGCTATGGGCGAGTCACTCCCCGTGGTGAGGATAGGGTCAGGATATTGAGGAAACCCTCGCGGGCCAGTCGATCCGAGAAGTGATGTGGTGACAAAGAGAAACACAAATCCAAAGAGGATAAAACAGAAAACGAACTTTTTGCGTGAAATATCCATGAGCGTCTCCTTTACCCTGCTACTCTTTTCATTAAAGAATCATTACTTCACCATCTCTCAACGTCTTGTACGGAATCCCTTGCTCTTCACAATAGGCGACTTCTTTTTGGATATCGCCTGATTCTGGATGATTTGAATCAAAATGGGGAAGCAAGGCGAAATCTATCAGTCCAAGTCCTTCCCAGATAGTTTCACGTTGCTCTGTATAAGGAAGATCCGTCGCGTCATCGACAATTGAATAACTCTTCAGAGTAGGAGAAAGCACGCACCCAGCCGCACTGTATCCAGCATACACAAAGTTTTCTGGAACTTCGTTATTCATGAGAATCCAATCAAGTCCACTCAGTTTCATCGCCTGTCGAAGAATAAAAGTGTTGCCACCACTCACGAAGACCCCGCCCAACTCTGAAAGCATTGTCTGGAGCGACTCCTTTTTTCCGAAGTATTCTTTGAGGTCTAGCAACACTGGATAGAGACCGATTT